>SSTA01000023.1 GCA_009469685.1 Azonexaceae bacterium
CGCCCGCAATGTGGATGATGCCTTGGCGGAAGACATCGGCCCCGGCGACTTGACGGCGGAACTCGTCCCCTATGGGCGCCGCGTCCGCGCGACGGTCATTTCCCGGGAGGCCGGGGTCCTGTGCGGATCGGCCTGGTTCGAGCTGTGTATCCTCAAGCTGGACCCGGCAGCCGAAGTCTTCTGGGCCGTCGAGGACGGAGCCCGCATCGCGCCCAATCAGGTCCTCTGCGAAATCCTCGCCAATGCCCGCTCGCTCCTGTCGGCCGAGCGCAGTGCCCTCAACTTTCTGCAACTCCTTTCCGGCGTTGCCAGCAAGGCCCGCAGCTACGCCGATGCCGTCGCAGGCACCCAGGCCCAGGTGGTCGATACCCGCAAGACTCTGCCCGGCCTGCGCATCGCCCAGAAATACGCCGTGCGTTGCGGCGGTGGCGGCAACCACCGGCTTGCCCTATGGGATGCCATCTTGATCAAGGAGAACCACATCCTCGCCGCCGGAGGCATTGCCGAAGCGCTGGAGGAAGCGGAACTGGCCGCCCACCGGGCCGGCGATCGCTGCAAATTCGTCCAGATCGAGGTGGAAAACCTGGAACAACTCGACGCCGCCCTCGCCGCCGGTGCCACCATGATCCTGCTCGACAACTTCGACCTCGACCTCCTGCGGGAAGCGGCCCGCCGTACCGGCGGCCGGGCGATCCTCGAGGCTTCCGGCAATGTCAGCCTCGACACCATCCGCGCGGTGGCGGAAACCGGCGTCGATCGGATTTCGGTGGGTAGCCTGACCAAGGACGTGAAGGCCCTCGATCTGTCGATGCGTTTCCTCGCCTGATGACCACCCCTGGACTAGGGCTTATAATCGGGGAAAACGAAGAACGGAAGCGTCATGCCTGCGCGTCCGCCCAACAGGGGAAATCAATGCTTTTCGCGCTTTTCTACGTCCTCGCGATCACCATTCTGGTGCTCCACTTCACGGGATATCTTGCCCGCCACAACCTCGAATGGCTGGTGCTTGTCCTGGCCGTCGCGGTTTTTCCCGCCGTCATTTATCTCTGACCGCGGCAAAAGACCATGAAAAGGCAGCATCAGCTGCCTTTTTTATTGGTATCGGACCGCAGAGTTCAGACGCGCTCGGCGATGTAGCGCTTGATCGCCGCCACGTCCGGCTCCATCACCACCACCCGTTGGGGTAGATTTTCGATGCCGAAGAGGTCGTCCGGACGGAGGGGCTCGCGGCCCAGGGCCTCGCGGATGGTTTCCTCGAACTTGGCCGGCTGGGCGGTCTCCAGGACGACCATGGGGACGCCGGGAATCCGGTTTTCCCGGGCCACTTTGAGTCCGTCGGCGGTGTGGGTATCGAGCATGACACCATAGGTCTCGTAAGCGAAGCGGATGGTCTGCAACCGGTCGCCATGGGTGCTGCGGCCGGAGACGAAACCGAATTGGGGCAGTTTCGCCCAATGCACGGTGCCGGAGAGATCGAAGGCCCCGCCCTTGTCCACCTTGGCCCACAGCTCGCGCACCACGGCGGGGTCGCGACCCACGAGATCGAAGACGAAACGCTCGAAGTTCGACGCCTTCGAGATATCCATCGACGGGCTGGAGGTCACGCTGGTCTCGGCAGCGCTTCGCGGGCGATAAACCCCGCTGCGGAAAAACTCGTCGAGCACGTCGTTTTCGTTGGTGGCCAAGACCAGCCGGGCGATAGGAAGGCCCATCTGGCGGGCGATATGGCCGGCGCAGATATTGCCGAAATTGCCCGAAGGCACGGCGAAGGCCACTTGCTCGTCGTTGGACTGGGTGGCCAGGAAGTAGCCCTGGAAGTAATAGACGATCTGGGCCGCCACCCGCGCCCAGTTGATCGAATTGACGGCGCCGATCTTATATTGCTGCTTGAAGGCAGCGTCGTTGGAGACGGCCTTCACGATGTCCTGGGCGTCGTCGAACATGCCGTTGACGGCAATGTTGAAGATGTTGGCATCCTGCAGCGAGTACATTTGGGCCCGCTGAAAGGCGCTCATCTTGCCTTCCGGCGAAAGCATGAAAACCTTGACGTTGTGCTTGCCGCGCATGGCGTATTCGGCTGCCGATCCGGTGTCTCCCGAGGTCGCCCCCAGGATGTTGATCGATTCGCCGCGCCGTTCCAGCACGTATTCGAACAGGTTGCCCAGGAGCTGCATCGCCATGTCCTTGAAGGCGAGCGTCGGTCCGTTGGACAGCTCCTGCGTATAGAGACCTTCTTCCAGTCGGGTCAGCGGCGTGATTTGCGCGGGATTTCCCCCGTTACGGGTATGGCAATAGACTTCCGCGGTATAGGTCTTGGCGACGATAGCCTTGAGATCGGCGACGGGAATGTCGTCGATGAACTTCCTGAGAATCTCGAAAGCCAGATCGGCGTAGGACAGATTCCGCCAGACGTCCAACTCGGCAGGACTCACCTGGGGGTAGGCTTCCGGCAGGTAGAGGCCGCCGTCCGGGGCGAGCCCTCCCAGGAGGATGTCGCAAAAGGCTTGGGGCGCGGCCTGGCCGCGGGTCGAGAGATAGCGCATGAGGGAAGGAGCGGAAAAGAAAGCGGAAGGGGCGGATTTTACCGCGACCCGGGGACCGCCGGCGCGATTGCCGCCAGGAGAAAAAGGCCCAGGCCTGTCGCGGCCAGGATCGCGCCCGTGGCGGACCATCCTGCCGCAAGGGTAATCCCCGCAGTGAGAAAACAAATCGCCCGGGCTTTCCCGCAGCGCCCGAGGGCCTGCCCGAAACGTTTACGGGCCGGGCTGCCCGGCCCCGGATAGCGCCACACCGGCAGGAGCTGGGTCAGGGCGCCGGTGATCAGGGGAAGCAGGAATCCCGCCGCCCAATGGACAATGGACGGACGTGCGGCGATCGCGCCCATCCCGTGGGCGGCGCCTGCGCCCAAGACCCCTAGGAGACCGAGCACCGCCGCCACCAGCGACGGTGCTGCGCCGCCGGAGACCAGGGCGGCGAGGCCAAATCTCCCTAACCAATGCCCGAGCAGGCTCAAGGCGACGGCGAACAGGAGGGCAGCGCCCACCGCAGCCAGCGGCCAGGCGAAGGCCGCACCGGCCGCAACCGCAAGAACGCCCGCAAGGACGGGAATGAGCCGGCGGCGCAGCCAGGCGGCCGACTCCGGATCGCCCTTGCCCAGGGCGGTCGGAAGCAGGACGGGCAGGGTGCCCAGGGCGGCGAGGCCCACCAGCCCGAGGACGTTGAGGTGCAGATGCCAGAGGCGCAGCGGCGCCGCCGCCACCCCTGCGGCAATCAAGGGCACCGCTGCGAGCGCCGCGGCGCAGCAGCCGAGGGCGCCGGCATACCAGCGCCAGCCCGGGTGCGGCGTTCCCAGGCAGCGCCGCGCCCGACCGATCACCCAGGCGAGCAAGCCGAGGGCCAGGACGAGATCGGCCAGGGCGGCCGGATGCAGAATCCAGCGCGGCAGCAACCCCTCAAGGGCGGCGGCGATGGCCAGGCCGAAGACCTGGGCGAGAGGGGGAATCGCTGCAACCGGGGAGGCGGGCTCCCCGGAACGGGTCAGAACGGGAACGAAATGGGCGATGGCCCCGAAGATCAAGGGCAACACCCCGGCGGCGAAGGCCAGGTGGGCGACAGCCACCGGATTGCCGCCGGCAAGCCCAAGGATCAGGCTGGCGGCCAGGACCACGCAGGTGAGGGTCGCCGTGAGCAGCACTCAGTTACCCTTGCCGCTCGCCCATCGCTCCTCGCGCTGCCGATATTTCACTGGGCCACGTTGAAATCGATGACGATCGCGCCCGGTTCGCGCTGGCGATAGGTGACGCTCACCCGTTCGCCATAGCGGTGCTGCAATTGAGCAAGCAAGGGAAGCGGATCGTGATCGTTGCAGAAACGCATGGTCTCGCCGGGCTGGAGCGCATCCAGAGCGCCGAAGATGGCGGCATGACGGAAGCGCTTGGCGATGCCGCGCGCGTCGAACGGATAGAGGGCTTCGGGGGTGGTGTGATTGCACACGTGGATGGTTTGCATGAGAACTCCGTTAAGCGCCCCGCCACCGGGGCCAGGGATGGAATTCTGCCCACCGGACCCCCACCCTTCCTTGATCCGCATCGAAAAGTCTCGTCATTCCTTGCCCCGCTGGGAAATCCGCCCACGGGCGATCAGTGGTCCTGCCAGACCACCACACCGTTCCGGTCTATCCACAGGCTTAGTCGTCCGTCCAACACGGCCGCCAGGCCATTCCAGAATGGCCGCGCATAGGTATATTTGGGCGCGATCGCCCATTTTCCGCGCTTATCGACATAGCCCCAGAGCTTGCCTTCCTTGGCTGCTGCAAGCCCATCCCCGAAGGCGGTGACCCGTTCCCAGGAGACCTCCAGGACCGTCTTGCCCGCCTTGTCGATGAAGCGCCGGGCTTCACCTTCGCGAACGAGGGCCAGTCCATCGGAGAAATCCTCTGCGCTGTCGTAGCGGGGGGAGACGACGAGTCGGCCGGAGCGGTCGATAAATCCGAACTTGCCATCGACCCAGACCCGCGCCAGGCCTTCACGGAATTCGCTGGCGTTGCCGTAAGTGGGCGGAACGATCACTTTGCCGGCGAGATCCATGTACCCCTGCTTGCGCGCCGACCAGATGCGGATCAAGCCCTCGGCCGGAACCCCGACGAAGTCGATGCCCTCGGGGGTGATGTCGCGGCCGGTGGCGTCGAAGGCGCGCATGCCCCGATCGGTTTCCACCCGCCCTATCCCATCGCGGGCCGGGTGGGCCTTGGCGTAGCGGGCGGGAACCACCAGGCGGCCGCTCCGATCGCAAAAGCCATAGCGCAATTCGCCCCACTCGTCGGCCACCCCCACCCGCGCGAGCCCCCCGGAAAACGCATCCGCTGCCTGGAAGCGGGCGGAAACCACCACCGCGCGCGCCGCATCGACATAACCCCAAAGGCGCTTGCCGGCGTCGTCCTTGAGCAGGGCCGGTGCGAGCCCTTCGGTGAAGGGCTGCGTCAGCTCCTCCTGGGGCGGGATAGCCAGGGTTCCATCGTGGGCGTAATAGGCGGTGCGGGTCCCCTTCTGGACCCGGATCAGCGGATCGCCGACCACAGGCGCTTCGCGGAATTCCGCCGGAACGACCACCTTGCCGGTCCGATCGATGAGCCCGATGGCATCGCCCTGCCGAATCTGGAACAACGCCGGCTCCTTGTCCGCCGCCCCGACCGCCCCCGCGCCGAAAACGACCAGGGCCACAACCAAGAATTTGAGTGCTCCCATGTTCCTTCTCCCGTTCCTTTCCGTCATGATAGCCTCGTCCTCGCCGCCGTGTCCGCCCCCCAATCTTCCATGCCTTACCGCGTCGCTTCCTACGCCATCATGCGCGCCGTTTGCACCCTCCTCCTGGCGCTGCTGGCCGCCTGCACGACGGTCCCACCCGCCGGCCCCGGGAACGTCGTCTGGGTTCCCTCGCCCAATGCGGACGATCGCCGGCCCAATTTCGTCATCCTCCACCACACCTCCGGCGATAGCGCCGAACATTCCCTCGCCACCCTGACCGATCCGGAACGCAAGGTCAGCGCCCATTATCTGATCTCCCGCGATGGCACCATCTATCAGCTGGTCGACGAGGCCCGCCGGGCCTGGCATGCGGGCGTTTCGTTCTGGGGCGGCCAGACCGATCTGAATTCGGCGTCCATCGGGATAGAGCTCGACAACGATGGGGACGAGCCCTTCGCCCCGGCGCAAATCGAGACCCTCAAGGGTCTGCTCGCCGAAATTCTCCCTCGCCACCGCATCCCGGCCGCCAATGTGCTCGGTCACGGCGACGTGGCGCCTGGCCGCAAGACCGATCCCAGCCGCCATTTCCCCTGGAAGGCGCTGGCGGCTGCCGGCTATGGGGCTTGGTGCGAGCCGGACCCGACCGCACCCCTGCCTCCGGTGGACGGCCCGCTGGCCTTGCGCGCCCTGGGTTACGACACCTCCGACCTCACGGCGGCCATCATGGCTTTCCGGCGCCATCATCTCGGCGACGAGCAGCAAACTCTGGGAGACGAGGCGCTCCGTCGTCTGGACTGCCTGCTGCGGCAAGCCCAGCCCGCTCCGCAGTGAGCAGGTCCCGAGCGGCGAGGCCGCCAGGACCGCCGGGTCAGGCCGGGGGCGCCGGAACGATGACCATCCAATGCACCCCGAATCGGTCGCGCACCATGCCGAAGCACGGTGAGAAGAAGGTAGGCCCCAGAGGCATGCCGATCTCGCCGCCGCTCGCGAGGGCGTCGAAGCGCAGGCGTGCCTCGCCCGCGTCGGCCACCGCCAGGGTCAGGGAAAATCCCTGGAAACTCGGGTGGCCCATGCAGTCATCGGCGAGCATGAGGTCGCTCCCGCCGATGGACAGCCTGGCGTGCATGACCTTGCGACCGAAATCGGCGTGCATTCCAGGACAACCGGGCGGCGGACCATCCTCGTAGCGCAACATTTCCCCCCGCCGCGCGCCAAGCGCTTCCTCGTAATAGGCGATGGCTTCCTCGCAGTTGCCGTCAAAGAACAAGTAAGGGTTGAGTCCCATGGCGATCTCCTTCTTTCCCGGTCAGCCGCGGATATCCGGCTCGACGAGGCGAGCCAGATTGCGCAGCGATTCCTGCCAACCCAGATAACACTGCGCCGCCGGAATCGCATCCGGCAGGTTCTCCTGCAGGATGGTGAGCTCGGTACCGCAGGGAACGGCCTTCATGGACACGGTTACGACGATCTCGCCGGGCAACTGGGGATCGTCGAAACAGTCGGTGTATCGCAGGCGCTCGCCGGGAACGAGTTCCAGATAGCGACCGCCGAAACTATGGGACTGGCCGTTGGTGAAATTGCGGAACGACGACTTGAAAGTCCCTCCGACGACCGGCTCCTGATGGTGGACGGTACAAGTGAAGCCGTTGGGAGGAATCCATTTGGCCAAGGCATCGGGCTCAAGGAAGGCGCGATAGACCTTCTCCGGGGGAGCGATCAGCACGCGGTGCAGCGAAATGGTGTGGGGCATGGTCAGTTCTCCTTTGCAGGGACGGGGGGAGGGGCGAACAGCAATTCGATGTAGCGACGCAGGTGATCGACGCTGGCGGCGGCAACGGCGGCACCCCCAGTCGCCTTGGCCAGAATGAAGGCCCCCTGCAACACGGCCTGGGTGTGCAAAGCCAGGCTTTCGGCGGTCCACTCGGCCTGCACTCGGTAGAGCGCCATGGCTTCGGCAATATCCGGAACCAAGCGGGCGGCGTGGCTGACGATGCTGTCGGCGCACGCCTCGCGAATTTCCGGGCTGGTGCCATAAATCTCCTGAACCAACGTTCCCACGAGGCAGGTGAATTCCGGCAATTCACCCCGCAGAATGGCTTTGCGAAAGTCCACGTAACCCAGTAAGCGCTGCAGGGGGTCCTGAAGCGCGTGGTAAGGCGCTGCGGCAAAAAACTCTCCGGTGACCTCCGACCAATGCTGCGCCGCCGCCACCCCTAGGGCATCCTTGCTCTTGAAGTGATGGAAGAAGGCCCCCTTGGTCACGCCGGCACGGGCGCAGAGTTCGTCCACCGAGCTTGCCGCGTATCCGCGCTCGCGGATGAGCGCCAGCGCGGCCGTCAGGAGTTTCTGGCGGGCATCGCGCCTAGTGGCAGGATAGGGAGTGTTTGCCATAGTTATTTATACCGACCGGTTGGTATGTTGTCAACGAACCCACCCCGTACGGGGTCGCGCGGCTCTCCCCGGCGAAGCGCTGAGGCGATGCGGAGGCCGAACCGCGTTAGAGGCTCTTGATGCGGGAAATGATGGTCCGGAACGCAGGATGGTCGGCATGGACCATCCATTCGAAGAGGACCATTTCAGCCGTGACCAGACCGATGCCGGCCTGACGCAGCCGTTCGAGAGCGACCTGCTTGTCCTCGCCATGGCGCGAACCCACGGCATCGACGGCAACCCGGCAATCGTAGCCGGCAGCCGCGATTCCCAGGGCCGTCTGGAGGACGCAAACGTGTGCCTCCATCCCGGCCACGACCACCTGGGTGCGGCCCGCGCGGCCGAGGACCTCGGGCAGCGCTGCCTCGTCCATGGCCGAAAAATGGCGCTTGGCGACGATCTGGGAAGGGTTCACCACCTGCATGAGGAGAGGCAGGGTGGAGCCGATCGCCTCGGGGCAGTGCTCGGTAGCCACAATCGGCACCCCCAGTTCCCTGGCCCCTTCGGCCAAGGCCAGGCAACGGGCGAAGACGTCCTGATGTCCTTCGACGCTGGGAGCCAGGCGCGTCTGCACATCCACCACGAGGAGAAGGGAACGCTCTGCAGCCAGAGTTTCCAGTTCGAAGGGTTCTTCCCGGTCGGCCATCGCGTCTCCTCGGTGCATCGGGCTGGCGGCCCGGTTCCGCGCTAAACTCCCGGCAAGGATACACCCGCCGCCCTGACCATGACCAACCAGCCCACCCCAATCGCCGAAGCCGTCCCCACCCCGAGCGCCATCGTCCGCCACCTCGATGCCTACGTCATCGGCCAGGAGGAAGCCAAGAAGGCCATCTCGGTGGCGGTCTATGTCCATTACCGCAAGCTCGATCTCGCCCGCCGATCCGGCACGGCGCTGGCCAAGAGCAATCTGCTCCTGGTGGGACCGTCGGGAACCGGCAAAACGCTGCTCTGCGAAACCCTGGCTGGCTGCCTGGGCGTTCCTTTCGTCACCGCCAGCGCGACTTCCCTGGCCCAAACCCGCTACGTCAATGACGAAATCGAGGCCATCCTGCGCCGACTGGTGGACCAGGCCGGCGGCGACGACGCCCTCGCCGGTCGCGGTATCGTCTTCATCGACGAAATCGACAAGCTCAAGGCCAATCCCACCGAAGGCCGCGGCACCTCGGGTGAAAACGTCCAGCATGCCCTGCTCAAGATCATGGAAGGCACTCCGGTCAAGCTGGAAGCGGGCCGCTTCGTCGACACCACCGATATCCTGTTCATCTGCGGGGGCGCCTTCGTCGGCCTCGATACCATCATGGCCCAGGGGCGCAGCCTGGGCTACATCGGTGCCACCGAAGACGACAATCAGGCGATCCTCGACCGCCTCAACCGGCGCGTGAAGCCCACCGACCTTTTCGAGTTCGGCCTGATTCCGGAATTCACCGGCCGGCTGCCGGTAGTGACCCGGTTCAACGACCTCGGCCGCGATTTGCTGATCCGCATCATGACCGAGCCGAAAAACGCCATCTATCGCCAATACATCGACATTCTGGGGGATCAGGGCGTGGCGCTGGAGGTGGGGCCCCCGGTCTTCGAGCAGATCGCCGACGTCGCCCTCGAATACAAGACGGGCGCACGCGGCCTGCGCGGCATTTTCGAGGAACTGATGGCACCTATCCTCTACATCATCCCCGACCATCCGGAAGTGCGCCGGGTGGCGGTGGATTCCCTCTTCACGCCGCCGCGTTACTTCCGTTCCTGATCGGCGGCTCGCCGCCAGGTTCCGGATTCATCCAGCACCCACCAGTCGGCCGATCCCTGGGAAATCCATTCCTGCCCGAAGCTGTAGGAGGCGTAAGGCAGCCACGAGGCCAGGGTGTCGCCGCCATGGCCCACTTCCTTCGCCGCGCGGTTGTAGAGGAAGGCGCGGTAGCGGTTTTCGTCCCACAGGAGGTCGTGCAATTCCGCTGCCCGGGCGGTCTCCCGCAGGGCGACGAATCCCGTGGCGGTATTGCCGATGACCCCCTGGTCGAGCCAGGAGCGGATGCGGGAATGGTGGTCCCGCACCTGGCGGATTGCGGTCGTCGTGTCGCCGCCGGAATAGAGCAGCTTGTCGATCTCGCCGTCGGGGGCCTGTTGGTAAACCAAGGCGACCACCTGCCGGGCCTCGATCCGGGTTCCGCTGGCGGCGGTCTGGACGTTGATATTGTGGACCCGGGTATTGTCGCAACCGGGCAGGACGCTCAAGGTCAGGGCCCAGGCAATCGCCAGGCCCGGCAAACCTCGGAAAACCGCCGCCGTCCAAGGTTCGCGCCGGACCACGCGTCGCGCCCTTACTGGAGTTCTTCCAGGCGAATGCGCTTGACCTTGCCCTTTTGCGTCGGCAAGGCCTCGATCTTGGCGATGGCGGCGTCGGCAGCGCTTTCCTTGCAGACGTGGGTGAGGATGATGATGTCGGTCTCGCCCTCGCCCTCCGCCGGTTCCCGCTGCAGCAGGGCATCGATGGAGATGGCCTGGTCGGCCAGGATGCGGGTCACGTCGGCCAGCACGCCGGGCTTGTCTTCCACCCGCAAGCGCAGGTAGTAACCGGTCTCGACCTCGCTCATCGGCAGGATGGGCAGGCTGGACATGGCGTCCGGCTGGAAGGCGAGGTGCGGCACCCGGTGCTCGGGATCGGCAGTGGCCAGGCGGGTGACGTCCACAATATCGGCGATGACTGCGGAAGCGGTTGGCTCGGCACCGGCCCCCTTGCCGTAGTAGAGCGTAGCGCCGACGGCATCGCCCTTGACCAGGACGGCGTTCATGGCGCCCTCGACATTGGCGATGAGGCGCTTGGCCGGCACCAGGGTCGGATGCACGCGGAGTTCGACGCCTTCCGGGCGGCGCTTGGCGATGCCCAGCAGCTTGATGCGGTAGCCCAGCTGCTCGGCATACTTGATGTCGGCGGCTTCCAGCTTGGTGATGCCCTCGACGTAGGCCTTGTCGAACTGGACCGGGATGCCGAAGGCGATGGCGGAGATCAGCGTCGCCTTGTGGGCGGCATCGACGCCCTCGATGTCGAAGGTGGGGTCGGCTTCCGCATAGCCCAGGCGCTGGGCCTCGGCGAGGACATCGGCGAAGGAGAGGCCCTTGTCCCGCATCTCGGAAAGGATGAAATTGGTGGTGCCGTTGATGATGCCGGCGGCCCACTCGATGCTGTTGGCGGTGAGCCCTTCGCGCAGGGCCTTGATGATGGGGATGCCCCCGGCGACGGCGGCTTCGAAGGCGACCATGACGCCCTTATTCTGGGCGGCGGTGAAGATTTCGGTGCCATGGACGGCCAGCAGCGCCTTGTTGGCGGTGACCACGTGCTTGCCATTGGCGATGGATTGCAGGACCACCTCCTTGGCCACGCCGTAGCCGCCGATCAGCTCGACGACGATGTCGATCTCCGGGTCATTGACGACGGCGAAGGCATCGTCGGTCAGCTTGCACGCGCCGCCGGTGATCTTTCTGGCGAGGTCCAGGTTCTTGTCGGCCACCACGGTGATGCGGATCGGGCGGCCGGCGCGGCGGGTGATTTCTTCCGCATTGCGATTGAGGACGGTCCAGGTGCCGCCGCCGACGGTGCCGATGCCGATGAGGCCAACATTGATGGGTTTCATAGAGGCTTTGAGGAGTGAGGAGTAAGACGTGACAGAAAATCGATGACGCCGCTGGCGCGGCGCCCAAGGCTATTCCGCATGAGCGAGGCGGTCGGTGCCGTGGCGCTTGCGGTAGTGCTCGAGGAAGCGGGCGACGCGGCCGATGGCTTCGCGCAGGTCGTCTTCATGGGGCAGGAAGACGAGGCGGAAGTGGTCCGGGTGGGGCCAGTTGAAACCGGAACCCTGCACCAGCAGTACCTTCTCCTCCTGCAGCAGCTCCTGGATGAAGGCCTGATCGTTCTTGATCGGATAAACCTTGGGATCGAGCCGCGGGAACATGTACAGCGTGGCCTTGGGCTTGACGCAGGAGACGCCCGGAATGGCGTTGAGCAGTTCGTAGGCCACGTCCCGCTGGCGGCGCATGCGGCCACCCTCGGCCACCAGATCGTCGATGCTCTGGTAGCCGCCCAGGGCAGTCTGGATGCCGTGCTGGCCGGGCGCATTGGCGCACAACCGCATGGAAGCCAGCATGTCCAGGCCCTCGATGTAATCCCTGGCGTGCCGCTTGTCGCCGGAAACCACCAGCCAGCCGGCGCGATAGCCGCAGGAACGGTAGTTCTTGGACAGGCCATTGAAGGTGATGGTCAGCACATCCTCGGAAAGCGCGGCGATGGAGGTGTGCCTGGCGCCCTCGTACAGCACCTTGTCGTACACCTCGTCGGCGTAAATGATCAGGTGGTGATGACGGGCGATTTCGATGATTTCGTGCAGCAGATCGTCCGGATACAAGGCCCCGGTGGGGTTGTTCGGATTGATGATGACAATGGCCCGGGTATGGGCGTTGATCTTGCTGCGGATGTCGTCGAGATCGGGCAGCCAACCCTTGGACTCGTCACACAGGTAATGCCTGGGCGTGCCGCCGGAGAGGCTGATGGCCGCCGTCCACAGCGGGTAATCCGGCGCCGGCACCAGCACTTCGTCGCCGGCATCGAGCAGCGCGTTCATGGCCATCACGATCAGCTCGGACACCCCGTTGCCGACGTAGATGTCGTCCAGGGTCACGCCCTTGATGCCCTTCTGCTGGGTGTAGTGCATGATCGCCTTGCGGGCGGCGAAGATCCCTTTGGAATCGGTATAGCCGGCCGCATTGGGCAGGTTGCGGATGATGTCCTGCTGGATTTCTTCCGGCGCATCGAAGCCGAAGGCAGCCAGATTGCCGATGTTCAGCTTGATGATCTTGTGGCCTTCCTCCTCCATCTGCTTGGCTTTCTGCAGCACAGGGCCGCGGATGTCGTAGCAGACATTGGCGAGTTTGGCGGATTTCTTGACGTGTTTCATGCAGATGGCCGGAAGAAGCAGGGTTTCGGGCAAAGGTATAATCGTACTTTAACCCATGGTGCACCGCAATTTTGCTGGGAAGATCCCAGGCGCACCTGAAGCCCCGAGGTTCGACCCCCATGAAGCTGCATCTCTCCAACACCGCCGGCCTCAACATCGTCACCGCCTACGGCGAGGGCTACGTCGCGATCAACCAGCAGCGCTACGAGGGCAACGTCATCGTCCTGCCGGAATCCGTATTCACTGACTGGACCACCGCCACTCCTGAAGCCCTCGGCGAAACCGACATGGCGAAGCTTCTGGGTCTGGGCACCGAGATCGTCCTGCTGGGCACCGGCAATCGCCTGCGCTTCCCCCCGGGAGCCCTGATGCGCCCTTTCGCTCCGGCCGGCATCGGCCTGGAGGTGATGGATCTGCAGGCGGCGTGTCGGACTTACAACATCCTGGCTGCGGAAGGTCGGAAGGTGGCGGCGGCTTTGGTGTTCGATTGAGTCGCCACGCCGCTGTGCCTCGGACCCGATCTGCCCGATTTCCAAGTGGCCGAAGCCGCCCCCCGGGGCTGCGCAAAATTCAACCCTACCGGGTCAAGCAAACCGCTACGGCCCCGCCCGCGACCGGGCCTTGCCCATGGCGTTTTCGCCGGCTGGCCGGTGCCTTTTCAGGGGACGCCTAGAACAGCCATGACCATGAAGATCTGGGTCGACGCCGACGCCTGTCCGGTCGTCATCAAGGAAATCCTCTATCGCGTTGCCAACCGCACCCGGATTCCCCTCACCCTGGTCGCCAATCAGATGCTGCGCGTACCCCCTTCGCCCTGGATCAAGGCCGTCCAAGTGCCTGGCGGCTTCGACGTCGCCGATCAACGCATCGCGCTGGAGGTGCAGGCCGGCGACCTGGTCATCACCGCCGATATTCCCCTCGCCGCCCAAGTCATCGCCAAGGGGGCAAGCGTCATCGACCCGCGCGGCGAATTGCTCACCGCAGCCAACATCCAGGAACGCCTGACCATGCGGAATTTCATGGATAGCCTGCGCAGCAGCGGAGTCGAGACGGGCGGGCCCGCCGCCCTCTCCAACGCGGATCGACAGAGCTTCGCCAATCAGGTCGACAGACTCCTCGCCAAGCGGCAGAACTAGACTTGCCGATCTCCTCAGGCTTCCGGCTCAAGGCGCTCCGGTGCGGAGCGATCGAGCGGCCGCCCGACGGTGAGGACCGCTTCGAGTCCGATTTCCGGCGTACCGGCAGGGGCATTCCCCAACACGCCAAGACCATCCAGAAGCTTGGTAAAGAAGGCTCTGCCGGCTGCGGTGGCGACGACGTCGAAAATCTCTTCGTCGCCCAAGCCCTGGGCGCGCAGACCATCCACGTCTTCCTGGGTCACGCTGGCGGCGTCCCGCGCCAGCTTGCGGGCAAAGGCCATCAGGGCGCGCTCGTCCTCCGCGAGGTCGGGGACTTCGCCGCCTTCGGCCATAGCGCGTACCGAGTCCACCGGAAAGAAGCGGGTGAGATTCTTGCCGTGGGCGAAGGCACAGGCGCTGTTGCGCAATTCAAGGGCGGTGGCGAAGGTCACCAGTTCGAAGCGACGATCGCTCATCGGCCGGCGGATTTCCGCCAGCAGCTTGCCCCAGCGGGCCAGCACCTCGGGGCGATGGCTGAACGCCTTTGCATAGTCCGGCACATAACCCCACGAGGCCTGCTGGCGTTCGTACATGCTGCGAACTTCGCCGGTGGCTAGGGCGGGGGCGACGGTGGCGATAAAGGGCACGTTTGATCTCCTCCCAGGACGAATTCGGCAATTGTGCGCTCAATTCGGCCGGCGATCGCGCACCTATGGATACGCCCAGGGCAGGCGAACCCTTTCCCGGCCTCCCACGCCCGATCGCCAACTTCGCAAGGCGAGGCAACAGAGAGGCTTGCCGACGGCTGGCGCTGGGAGCTTCACGACCCACCTGCCTCTACCAAGTCCGGAGACTTGACCTGCGCCGTGTTTTCCAGCCGCCGCGGGAATGCAATAATGATTCCGCGGATGGATGAGCCACCGCGTATCGAACCGGCAAACCCGGCTGCAGATCAACCACTGGATGGGGAAATGACGATGACCAGAAGCAAAGCCAAGAGGGCATTCACCGCGCTCGCCGTGACCATGACACTCCTCGGAGGAACGATGTCGAATGTTGCCGTCGCGGCTGCACCCGATCCGGTCCAGGCCCGCAAGGATCTGAAGGCGATGGGAGTGGAATACAACGGACAGGAATTCGCCAAGGCTGCAGGAAACGGGGATATGGCTGCGGTCAAGCTGTTTCTCGACGCGGGCATGGACGTGAATGAAGGCGCCGGTGCGGCCCTCGGCCTCGCCGCGGGACGGGGTCGCCTGGACATGGTCAAATTCCTTCTGTCGAAGGGCGCCAAGCCGACGTCCAATGCGCTCCAGTACGCGCGGACCCGGGGCCACAAGGACGTCGAGAAGGTACTCGTGGACGCCGGCGCGAAAGAATGAAGCCCACCGCCGATCCTCCGCTCCGGATCGGCCCAGCGGGGACCCTGCCAGGGCGGCGAACCTCCGGTTGTCCCCGTTTAACGCCTAAACCCGGCGGTCTTGCTGCTCCGGCAGTGCGTCGATCAGTCTCAAGACCTCTTGACCATGGTCGGGGCAGTCCGGGGCGGAGATGATTCCCGCAATCTTTCCCGCCTCGTCGATCAGGAAGGTCACCCGTTCGCTGACGCCGAATAAGCCGCGCACCAGGCCGCCGATCCCGCTCCCGGCAACACCGTAGGCCCGGGCGACGGACCGGTCGGTATCCGCCAGCAGCGGAAACGAGAGTTGAAACTTCTGGCTGAAGCGGAGGTGGGATTCCACCCCCTGGCCGGATACCCCCAGGATCGCCGCGCCCCGGGCGGCGATTTCCCCATTGGTATCGCGCAGGCTGCAGGCCTGGCGGGTGCAACCCGGGGTGTCGTCCATGGGATAGAAGTAGAGCACCAGCTTGCGCCCGGCGAAATCGGCAAGGGAGAGGCTGGCGCCGGTCTCGGTCAGACCCTGGAATGCCGGCGCCCGGTCGCCGACCTTGAGGGAGGTGGCCATTTCCGCCCCGCAGTCAGGGATTGGCGGAACCGGCCTGCATCATCTCGTTGCAGGTGGCGCGGCCGAAAGCATCGGCCTTCTTGGGGCTGTCGATCTGCGGCTCGGCGTAGATGCGGCGGATGATGGCATTGGTGACCCGGGGGCCATTGCTGCCGTCCTCCTCGAAGAGCTTCATGGGTCGCCCCCGCTCCCTATCATTGAAGGCGACCATGGCAAAATCCCGCACCCGCTGGCAGAAGCGGATGCGCTCGGCGTCGGGCATGGAGTCGTCCACTGCCCCGGCGTGACCGTGGCCCAGGGCGCTGCCTGCGGCGGCAAGCCCGAGGATCAGGGCGGCGAGCTTCATTCGGTCGGTCCTTGCAGAGTGGTCAGATAGGCAAGGATATCCTGAATGTCCTTTTCCTTGAGGGTATTGAGCACGCCACCCTTGCCCTCTTCGTCGTGGGGCCGATCGCCCTTCAGATAGGCGTCGATCTGGCGCTTGAGGTAGTTCGTGTATTGGCCCACCAGCATGGGAAACTTGCCGCGCCCCAGGCCGGTCTTGGCATGGCAGGTGACGCAGTTCTTCTGATAGACCGCACCGCCGCTGTCGACATCGCCTTCCGCTCTTGGGATGATCATCACCTTGTCGACCATCAAAAGGCGCGTCAAGGCATCCTCGTCGCCCTTGAAGCTGGGCATCTTGGTCGGCAGTTCGATGGACGCCAGGTATTCGGCCACGTCCCGAATATCCTCATCGGGCAGTTCGCGCTCCTGGGTGTAGGGGAACATGGGGATATTGATCCGCGTGCGGGACCGGAAGCTCTTGAGCTGATCCATGATGTAGCCCGGCCGCTGACCCGCGAGGCGCGGATACTCGCCTTTCTTGCCCCCCTGGCCGAACTCCCCGTGACAGGCGGCGCAGGTGCCGTTGATTTCCTTGCCTTTCTCAAGGTCGGCAGAGGAAACGGGAAGGACCGCCAGGGCAAGCAGGAGAGGCAGGTAAGGGCGGATATTCATCGCTGGGCCGGGAAAAAACATTGCGGCGAATTGTCGCACGGCCCCCCAAACTAAAAATTGACGCATATCACCGATAATCCGCCCATGCTGCCCACTGCCACCCCCGACGCCGATACCCGCGCCGCCAGCCTGCGCCGGCTGACCGCCGCGCGCTGGCTGGTCCTCGGAGCCGTGGCCGCCCTCGTCGTGGGAACGCCGCCTATCCTCGGCATTCCGCTCCCGACCCTGCCCATGCTGTCCCTGATCGCCATCGCCGCGGCGGTCAATGGCATCACCGGGGCGCGGCTTGCTCGGGGTGCCACCACCGGCCCGGGAGAACTCGCGTTCCACCTCTGGTTCGACATCGGCACCCTGAGCGCCCTCACCTTTTTCAGCGGAGGCGCCACCAACCCCCTGGTGTCGCTGCTCCTGCCGCCGGTCGCCATCGCCGCCCTGACTTTGCCCATCCCCTGGGTGGTCGCCACCGGGGCGCTCGCCGTCACCGCCTACTCGGCCCTCATGGTCGCCTACCTGCCCCTGCCCCTGGCGGACGCGGAACGGGCCACCCGCATGCACCTGACCGGCATGTGGCTCACCTTCGCCTTCTCGGCAGGCATGATCGCCTGGTTCGTCGTACGCCTGGGCGGTCTGATCCGCCGGCGGGATGCGCAACTGGCCGCCGCCCGGGAGGCGGCAATCCGCGACGAGCGGGTCGTCGCCCTCGGCACCTTGGC
>SSTA01000024.1 GCA_009469685.1 Azonexaceae bacterium
GAAAGCGAGCACTTCGGACACATCCCGCGTGCGCTTCATGGGGGGAAGACTTTGCCACACCCGACGGCCATAGGGCTTTGATATGAGTCGCGGGTCGCAGATCATCAGAACGCCCCGGTCGGTCTCGTCGCGGATCAGGCGTCCGGCCCCCTGCTTCACGTTGATGACGGCGCGCGGCAATTGGTATTCCATGAAGGCGTTGCGACCCTGCTGCTTCATCTGCTCGATGCGGGCCGCGAGCACCGGGTCGTCGGGGGGTGCAAAGGGCAGCTTGTCGATGACCACCAGGGACAGGGCCTCGCCCCGCACGTCCACCCCTTCCCAGAAACTCTGGCTGCCGACCAGCACCGCGTTTCCGAGGCGGCGAAAGCGCTCCAGCAGGTCGTTCTTGCTGCCGTCGCCCTGGAGGAGAAGGGGAAAAGCGAGCCCTTCGTCCTCGAGACGGCCCTTGAGCAATTCGTGTACCCGACGCATGGCCCGCAAGCTGGTGCAGAGGAAAAAGGACCTCCCTCCCGCAGCCCGCAGCGCCGGAAATGCGGCATCGACCACCGCTTCGGTAAAGCGCGGATCGTTGGGATCGGGCATTCCCGAGGGAGCGTAAAGGAGGGCCTGGCGCTCGAAATCGAAGGGGCTGGCCCAACAGCCGGTGTCCGGCTCGCCCAGTCCCAGTTCGCCGCAGTAGTGGGAAAAATTGCCCTGGACCGCCAGGGTTGCCGAAGTGAAGATCCATGCCCGCGGGTGACCGCCCATCTGCTTCCTGAAGATATCCGCCACATCGAGGGGTGTCGAATTGAGTTGCAGGGAGTGGATGAAGGCTTCGGCCCAGCGCACCATGCCGGGGGCGACCGGATTGCGCCAGGCTTCCAGCCGGGCGGTCAGCTCGAGCGCCCGCTGCCAGCATTTCTCCAGTCCCTCGGCCCGCTCGGCCTGGGTTTCCAGAAGCGCCGCGAACCCCTCCAGTTCGACCTTCAAAGCGGCGAGGGCCAGCGCGAATTCGGCGCGCGTATCGAGTTGCGGCGCGGCGAAACGCCCTGCCTCGACCCCCAGCGCCAGCCGCAAGTCCTTGGCCGCCTTTTCCAGTTTGCGGCTGGCTTCCGGCAGGGCAAGGCAGTCGCGGGCGTTGAGCAGCCCCTCGGTGCGGGCGTCGCGGGCAAGATCGAGGACCTGGGCCGACGAGACGCTGTCGCCGAAAAAGAGAGTCGCCACCTCGGGCAACTGATGGGCCTCGTCGAAAATCACCGTATTGCAGGCCGGCAACAGCTCGGCCATGCCTTCGTCGCGCAGCATCACGTCGGCGAAAAAGAGGTGATGGTTCACCACCACCAGGTCGGCGGCCATGGCCTCGCGCCGGGCCTGCAGAACGAAACAGTCCTTGACCTTGGGACAGTCCTGGCCGAGGCAGTTTTCCCGGGTCGAGGTGGCCGCATTCCACACCGGAGAATTTTCCGAAACGTCCCGGCATTCGGCCTTGTCACCGCTCCGCGTAATCTTGGCGAAGGCCGCCACGCGGCGGGCGTCGGCAGCGTCCTCCCGGGTCAGGAATCGGCCGTCGGCCAGGGCATGTTCCAGATGGTAGGGGCAGACATAGTTGGCCCTTCCCTTCAGGAGCGCCACCCGGACCGGCGCGCCCAGGGCCGCCTTGACCGTCGGGATGTCCTTGGTGAAGAGCTGGTCCTGCAGCGTCTTGGTTCCGGTGGAGACGATCACCTTGCCGCCGGAAGCCAGGGCCGGGATCAGGTAGGCGAAAGTCTTGCCGGTGCCGGTTCCCGCCTCGGCGACGAAGATCGCCTGACGATCGATGGCCGCCGCGATGCGCTCGGCCATGTCCACCTGCTGGCCGCGGACGCGGTAGCCGGGAATGGCGGCCGCCAGGGGACCGTCGGGGGCGAAAGTGTGGGCGATGGAACGCAAGGAATGGCGCCGGGAGGGAGGGCCGAAATGGTAGCAGATCGACGCTCGCCCGCGCCCTTTGCTCAGGCATGCCCCCTACAACACCCAGGCCGCAGCGCTAAACCAAATCCCGTGACGCGGGCCGAACGAACACTTCCGAAATTTTGCCATGACCGACGATTTCTTCCATCCCAGGCGCTGGGAAGTCCTCTGCTCGCGCCGGCCCATCTGGTGAATTTGCTCCTGCGGCAGAAGGATGTGCAACCCCTGCGGGCAGACGAAATCGTGACGACCAGCACCTTGAACCGGGCCCAAGCGATTCGCCCGGGAGAAACCTGGAGAACCCGAATCTCGCGTCTGAATCTTCACGACATTGCGCTCACCTTGGCGTGACGGCAGCCTAGCGGCCCCGGGGCCGATCGTTTCAAGTCCGTAACCGCTCCTTACCCCCGGATACATTTCCTGCAGAACAATCTGCCACCAGCCGCTGCCCTACCTGCGGGCCGGATGAATCTGGCCCACATCGTCTTCATCCTCGCAAAAGGAGATCGTTATGCAGATCATGACCATCAAGCCACTCATCCTCGCCCTTGCGCTCGCCGTGCCGGTCGCCAGTTTCGCCCATGATGGCGACAGCGACCGCAAACATCCCATCACCTTCGTCAAGGATTCTGCCATCACGGCCAAGGTCAAGGCGAAGCTGGCAGCAGAAAAAATCCGGACACTGGCTCACGTGAGCGTCGACACCGATGCTGATGGCATGGTCGTTCTGAGCGGTAACGTCCGCAGCGAGCAAGAGGCGGAAAAGGCCGTCCAGATCGCCAGGGCCACCGACGGGGTCACCGGGGTGACGAGCAACCTGCGCGTCGTGCGCGACAAGTAAGTCCGCGCCGGCGTCCGGTCGGGCATCGGCCGCAGCGGTGGCTGCACTGAATTTCCGGGCCACCGCTGCGGCCAAAGCCTAGCCAGCGCGGCCGCTAGAGTTCTTTTTCCGGGGCGATTACCGACAAAAGCTTGGCTTTTGCCCTCTGGTCCTCACTTTGGGCGGGTTCGACGTCGTAGGCGACTGTACGCCCCCCCTCCTGCGTGACCCAGATCAGTTGGGCTTCCCGTCCCGCCGCACCGGATTTCAGGGCGACGCGATAGGCGTTCTCCGGTAGAGTCATCGCCTCGAATCGCTTGGCTGCCTGTTCGGCCAGGGTCTGGCTCTCGATGATGAGGCCGACTTCGGTATTGAGGTGGCGTGAGCGTTGATCGAAATTCATCGACCCGACGAACAGCGCCTTGCGATCAAAGACGAACAATTTGGCGTGAAGGGAAAAAGTCCCCCAGCGCAGGGACTCGCGTGATTCCCCGCTCCCTTTCGCTTTTCCCGGACGGGCGCGAATTTCGTAGAGTTCGATCCCCTGGGTGAGCATCGGAACGCGGTAGCGCATATACCCGGCGTGGGCTGCAATCTCGCTGGTGGATTCAAGAGAATTGGTCAGGACGCGAACGCTCGCCTTCTTTGACCGCAATGCTCCCAATAGCTCCATGCCCTCGGGACCTGGAATGAGAAAGGGAGAAACGATCAGCAGCTCTTCGTTGATTTCCGATGCGCGATGCACGACCAAAGGCGCCATCAAGCTGCCGAACCGCTCGCCCGAAACCACCTGGCGTTTCTCGGGGCTGTCGGCGACCAGTTCTGCCCGCGCCCAAACCAGTGGACGGGCTCCGGAAAGGATGCTTGCCAGCGGTTCCCCAGCCTTGCTGCGTTTCAGGAAATCTAGCCAGGGCACATCTTCGTCACTCTGTTCCCTGGTCAATGCATCGCGCAGACGCTTCAGGTTTCCCTCGGCCCCAGGTCCAGCATCGAGCGCACTTGCGGGCACAGACAACTCGCTGTTCCAGAAATCATCAAAATTTGCGGACAGCCGCCGGACGATCATCCCCGCGGCAATGGCATCCTCGTCGGCAAAACGCAATTCCGGGTCGATCTGGAAATACTCATTGGCGACATTACGGCCGCCAACCAAGGCAAGGGCGTTGTCGACCACGAGGAGTTTGTTGTGCATCCGGTAGTCGAGGCGCCGCAAGTTCGTCGCAAATTCCAGCCCGCGAACAAATTTTGACTTCCCGCGGTAGCGGAACGGATTGAAGATACGCACCTCAATCTGCTGATGATTCGTGAGTGCGGCCAGTTGCTCGTCTCCAGGTTCGGTGTCCCCGTCGTCGATCAGCAGGCGCACGCGGACTCCTCGATCAGCGGCCAGCAGAACGGCTTGGGTCAGCAGCCTTCCGGTTCGGTCGGCCCGGAAGATGTAGTACTGGAGATCGAGCGTTTTTTCCGCCGCAGCGATCAACTGCAATCTGATCAAGAGTCCGTCGATTCCGGCTTGAACGAGTTGGAATCCCGATTTACCCTCCTGGGCATTGGCGGCGGCGAGAAAGCGTTGGCCCAGGCGGGTCTTTTCCGGTTCGTCTAGAGCTCTGGATACGACTTTCGCGACCCCTGATCCCGGCGGTGAACCCGCACACCCAGTAAGCAGCAACGCGGCTGCCAACACCCGAACGATCAATTGCCTAAAGAAAATATTGCTGTCTTGCATCAGCTTTTCCGGGTCTTTCCGACCCGCATTGAATGTGAATTGGAAAAGGCTTCTCAGCATGCCGGCAAGTCCATGCTTCCGCAACCGAGCCCGCGGGGCAATTCCACGGCAAACCGGCGCGGCCCAGTCGTCACCTGGCTTCCGATATTGCCACCATGGCTTTCGTTGGCGGAGCCGCTTATAGTGAACGCTTATAGAGGCTTTTGGAGAGAGGATCGTGGCAGGAGTACGAGAATGAGAGCACCGGTTCTCGCCCTACTCGTGCTGTGCGCCGGGAACGTTGAGTGCGCGCCCGGACTCGGCGAATTGCTCTACGAGAATCACTGCATCGCCTGCCACCAGCGGGAAATTCATTGGCGCGACAAGAGCGTGGTGCGCGACTGGACATCGCTGGTTGCCCAGGTGGATCGCTGGCAGAAATATGGCGGCCTCAACTGGGATGCCGGCGAGGTGGCAGCGACCGCCCGCTACCTGAATTCCCTTCACTACCGCCT
Organism: Azonexaceae bacterium; assembly: GCA_009469685.1. The sequence continues at coordinate 4,973 of SSTA01000024.1, forward strand.
GCCGGCGCAGGAAAATCCGTGAGCCACAAGCATCTCCACCTTCTGCAGGCGATCTACCATGACCCGGTAAGCGCCAATATCCACTGGCGCGAGGTCGAATCCCTCCTCACCCACCTGGGGGCCGTCGTCGAAGCGAGCCATGGTGCCCGCTTCCGGGTCGTCCTCAACCGGCAGGAGTTTTTCCTCCATCATCCCCACAACAGCAACACCTGTTCGAAGCAGGACATCAAGCACCTGCGGGAATGCCTGGCCCAGGCCGGGGTGACCCTATCCGCGTACGAGCAATCCTAAGGACGCTAGCTGATGTCCGATTCCGTTCGTCCCGCGCGCTTTTCCTCAACCGCCTAGGCGAAGCTGGAGGAGTGCAGGCGGCTGTGGCTGCAAATCTCGCGCTCTTGGGCAGCCGGGATACCCACCATCGCACGCAGCCCGTTGCTCCACGGGCCGATCCTGGGGAAAATCCGCGTCTTTCGACCGCCACCCGCTCAGCGACCCGATGACCCAAGACCACCTGGAAGACCGCCTGGCAGACGAACTGGCCAGCCTGGCCGAGGCCGGCCTGACGCGCCGGAGACGCCTCCTGGAGACCCCCTGCTCGCCCCATCTGCGGGTCGACGGACGCGAGATGCTGGCCTTCGCCAGCAACGATTACCTGGGCCTTGCCGCTCATCCGGAGGTAGCCGCCGCCCTGGCCGAGGGTGCCCGCCGCTGGGGCGCCGGCAGCGGCGCTTCGGCCTTGGTCAGCGGCCACCTCGCCCCGCACGAGGCCCTTGAGGCGCAATTGGCCGCCTTTGTCGGCTTCCCGCGCTCGCTCGCCTTTTCCACCGGCTATCTGGCCAATCTCGCGGTGGTCCCGACGCTGGCCGGCCGCGACGCAGCGATTTTTTCCGACCGGCTCAACCATGCGTCGCTGATCGATGCGGCCCAACTGGCCAAGGCCCAGGGCGCCATCAGCCGGCGCTATCCCCACGGCGATCTGGCCGCCCTGGCACGATTGCTCGCCGCGACCCCGGCACGAACCCGATTGATCGTCACCGATGCGGTGTTCAGCATGGACGGCGACCTGGCTCCCTTGCCCTCCCTGCTTGAACTCGCCCGGCAATACGACGCTTGGCTGGTGGTCGACGACGCTCACGGATTGGGTGTCCTGGGTCCGCAAGGCAAGGGAAGCCTCGCCCATTTCGGTCTGGCCTTCCACCCGCGTTTGATTCTCATGGGCACCCTGGGCAAGGCAGCCGGGGTGGCGGGAGCCTTCGTCGCCGGTTCGGAGCGGCTGATCGAGGTCCTCATCCAACGGGCGCGCAGCTACGTCTTCACCACCGCCCCTCCACCTGCAGTGGCCTGCGCCCTCGCCAAGAGCCTGGAAATCCTGGCCAACGACGCCCCGCGCCGCACCCATCTCTTGGCCCTGATCGCCCAGTTGCGGGAAGGCCTGATCGGCCTTCCCTGGCGTCCCTTGCCTTCGATGACGGCCATCCAGCCCCTGGTGGTCGGCGGCAACCGGGAAACGCTGGATCTCGCGGCGGCCCTTTGGGACAAGGGGCTCTGGGTTCCCGCCATCCGCCCGCCGACAGTCCCGCGAGGCACCGCGCGACTGCGTATCTCCCTCTCCGCCGCCCACAGTCGGGACGATGTCGAACATTTGATCGCGGCTCTGCGGGAGTGTGCATGAGCGGCGCGCCGGTCTTCCTCCCCGGCTGGTGCCTGGGTCGCGGGCCCTGGCGGGCCACCGCCGATGCGGTGGGGGGAACGATCCTCGATCTGCCGGGCTACGGCGACCTTCCCCTGGCCGGGAATTTCGACGCCGCCGTCGACGCCATTGCCGCACGGCTCAAGCCGGCCACCCCCCTGTGCGGCTGGTCTCTCGGGGCGCTTCTGGCCCTTGCCATCGCCGAGCGCCACCCCGGCAAGGTGTCCCGTCTGGCCCTGGTCTCGGCCACGGCGTCGTTTCTTCAGCGTCCCGGCTGGAGCCACGCGGTTTCCCCCGCGACCCTGGCCGAGTTCGCCGCGGCCCTTGCGGCTGACGTCGCGTCCACCCTGCCCCGCTTCATCGGCAATTTCAATCGGGGGGATGCGCGGGCTCGCGCCGTCACTCGAGAATTGCTGGACCTCGCCGACCCTCTGCCGGATTCGGCCACCCTCGCCGCGGGTCTTGCCTGGCTGCGCGACGCGGACCTGCGCGCCGTGGCGCCACGACTCGCCGTGCCCACCCTCTTGCTCCACGGCGCCGAAGACCCCCTGATGCCGCTGCCGGCAGCCGAAGCCCTCGCCGCGCTGATCCCTGGCGCCCGGCTGGCGGTCCTCGCACACTGCGCGCACGCCCCCTTCATTTCTGTGCCAGCGGCCTTCGAGGCAAACCTGGCAGATTTCCTCCATGCTTCTGCCGACTAAGCTTCAGGTCCGCCGCGCCTTCGAAAAGGCGGTTCCCAGCTACGATGCGGCGGCCCGGGTCCAGCGCCGGGTCTGCGGCTGGCTGGCCCAGGGCCTGCCGGCCACAGTATCGTCAGGAGCTGTTGTCGACGTGGGTTGCGGCACCGGCCATGCCCTGCGCCTCCTGCGGGAACGCTTTCCCGCGGGGCAGTTGATCGCGGTCGACCTGGTTCCCGCCATGCTGCGGCAAGTGCCCCCACACCTGCACGCCCAGTCGGTGGTCGGCGATGCCGAATGCCTGCCCCTGGCCGAGGCGTGCGCCGGCTTGTATTGGTCCAGCCTGACGCTCCAGTGGTGCGATCTCGGTCGGTCCCTGGCGGAGGCCCGCCGCGTCCTCACGAAAGGCGGACATCTCGCCATCGGCACCCTGGGACCCGACACTTATTCCGAATTGCGCGCAGCCTTTGCCTACGCCGACAGACACCGACACACCCTGGATTTTCTAACTCCGAAGGCGATTTCCGAGGCCGCCGCGGGATTTTCCGACCTGCGCCTCGAAAGACGGCGCGAGACCGTCTACTTTCCCGATCTCCGCGCCCTGCTCAATGCCATCAAGGCTCTGGGCGCCAATCAACTGGCTGGCCGGCGAAACGGTCTGATGGGACGCCAAGCCTGGCAGCGCGCTGAATCGGCCTATGAGTCCCTGCGCGGATCGGATGGCCTGCCCTTGACCTACGACATCGTTCTCCTGCACGCACGCCGATGAAACGCGCCTGGTTCGTCACCGGTACCGACACGGAGGTGGGCAAGACCTTTGCCTCCTGTTCGCTGCTTCATGCCGCGCGTCGACAAGGGCTGTCCGCTGTCGGAATGAAGCCGGTGGCTGCAGGCACCGGCCCGGAAGGCAGGAACGACGACGTCGCCCGGCTGGTCGCCGCGTCCGGCTTTTCTGCGCCCGAATCCCTGATCAACCCCTGGTGCTTCCGGGCAGCCGTCGCACCCCATCTGGCCGCCGAAGCGGAGGGAAAGGTCATCGGATTCGCGCCCATTCTTCGTGCCTGTGAGCGCCTACGCACCGCCGCCGATGTCGTGGTGGTCGAGGGAGTCGGCGGATTTCGGGTCCCCCTCGGCCCCGACGGGGACAGCGCCGATCTGGCCGTCGCGCTGGGGCTGCCGATCATCCTGGTGGTGGGACTGCGGCTCGGTTGCCTCAACCATGCCCTGCTCACGGCCGAAGCGATCGCTGCGCGCCATCTTCCGCTGGCTGGCTGGATCGCCAATACCCTCGACCCGACCATGGAACGCA
>SSTA01000172.1 GCA_009469685.1 Azonexaceae bacterium
GCCCCACCCGTCGGCTGGCTTTGGTGCCGGCTCCGGAATTCGGTTTTGCGGTCATGACGGTTGCTCCCTGGCAGATTTGAATTGCTTCTTGGAACCCATCTTAACCAAAGCTAAGCAACTGAAAAATAAGGCGAAGGTAATAGATTTATGCGCTTTGGGAAGCCCCCCTGCGGAATCCCTTGTGCAGTGCGGCATTGCTATTTTGGCCTAACCCAAAAAAACCCTCTCGGTATGCGAATTCTGATCGTCACTCACGCTTTCAACAGTCTCTCCCAGCGGATTTACTGCGAATTGGCGTCCCGCGGCCACTCCGTCAGCGTCGAACTGGACGTGGCCGACTCGGTTTCCAGCGAAGCGGTGGAGCTGTTTCGACCCCAAGTGCTGATCGCTCCCTACCTCAAACGCGCGATCCCCGAGGCCATCTGGCGGCGCCTACCCTGTCTGGTGGTGCATCCGGGGATCGTCGGCGACCGCGGTCCCTCGGCCCTCGACTGGGCCATCAGCGAGGGGGAGACGACCTGGGGTGTCACCGTCCTTCAGGCGGAGGCCGAAATGGACGCCGGCCCGGTTTGGGCGAGCGCCGAATTTCCTTTACGCCGGGCGCGTAAATCGTCGATCTATCGTAACGAAGTGACCGAGGCGGCGGTGGTAGCGGTCATGCAGGCGATCACCCGATGGGAGTCCGGGGATTTCGTCCCCCAACGGCCGGGGAGCGAAGCCCGAGGCCGGGAACGGCCTCTTATGCGGCAGACGGATCGCCACATCGACTGGTCTACGACCCGAACCACCGAAATCGTTGCCCGGATCAACGCGGCGGACGGATTTCCCGGCGTCGCCGACACCTTGTTCGGTGAACCCTGCCGCCTCTTCGACGCCTGGCCGGAGGCAGTGCTCAAGGGCACTCCCGGCAAGCTGCTCGCTCGGCGGGAAGGAGCGGTCTGCCGTGCCACCGCGGACGGCGCCCTATGGATCGGCCACGTCCGGAGGGATGCTGCCGAGGCGTTCAAGCTGCCGACAACCTTAGCCTTCCCCCAGGCAATGGATTTGCCGGAGTCTCCTCTTGAGGGCTGGTGGAAGCGGCCCGAAGCCACCTGGCAGGACATTGCCTACGAGGAATCCGGCGGGGTGGGGTTCCTCAGCTTCGAATTCACCAACGGCGCCATGGGCACCGACCAGTGCCGCCGACTCGCCGCCGCGTTCCGTTGGGCCGCGACCCGGCCCACTCGGGTCATCGTCCTCTTCGGGGGGGAGGATTTCTGGTCCAACGGCATCCACCTCAACCTGATCGAAGCGGCTGAGAGCCCCGCCGACGAGTCCTGGGCCAACATCAACGCCATCGACGACCTGGCGGAAACCATCCTCACCTGCGCCACCCATTTGACCATCGCCGCCCTGCGCGGCAATGCCGGCGCCGGGGGCTGCTTCCTCGCCCGGGCCACCGACCGGGTCTGGGTGCGGGACGGGGTGATGCTCAACCCCCACTACAAGAATATGGGCAACCTCTATGGTTCGGAATACTGGACCTATCTCCTGCCGCCCCGCGTCGGCGAAGAGGGTGCCCGGGCGATTCTCAGGCACCGCCTGCCGATGACCGCCCGGGAGTCCGTGGCCCTGGGGTTCTACGACGTCTGCCTCCCAGGCCCGGCGGCGGCTTTCCGGGTGGATGTGGCACGGCGGGCTACCGAACTGGCGGGTGCACCGGATTTCGCCGCTTCGCTGGCGGCCAAGGCGGAAAAACGGGCGAGGGATGAGGCAACCAAGCCGCTGGCGGCGTATCGCGCCGAAGAATTGAAGGAAATGCGTCGCAATTTTTACGGTTTCGACCCCTCTTATCACGTGGCGCGCTATCATTTCGTCGCGAAGTCGCCCCATTCCTGGACTCCGCGCCACCTCGCCCGCCATCGTGACCTGAACTGGGTTCCGCCGGAATGACCCGTAACGCCCTCCCGATTTCCCCCAAACTTCCCGTCGTCCTGGTGATCGACGACGAGGTCCGCTCCCAGGAAGCGCTGCGCCGCACCCTGGAAGAGGATTTCGAGGTCTACTGCGCCTCCTCGGCCGAGGAGGGCAGGGAAATCATGCAGCGGGAGTGGGTTCAGATCGTGCTCTGCGACCAACGCATGCCCGGCGTGACGGGGGTCGAGTTCCTCCGGGAAGTCCGCAACCGGTGGCCCGACGCGGTGCGCATCGTCCTCTCCGGATATACCGAGGCCGAAGACATCATCACCGGGGTCAACGATGCCGGGATCTGGCAGTACCTCCTCAAGCCCTGGCAGCCTGAGCAGATGCTTCTCACCCTCAAACGGGCCGCCGAACTTTGGCGCCTGCAGCAGGACAATCAGCGCCTGACCCTCGAACTGCGCACCGCGCTTCCCGAACTGCGTACCCGGGTTGCCGGCAAAGTCGACCAGGCGCGGGAAAGCTTCGGCATCGCCGGCCTGACCCGAGCCAAGGACAGCCCCCTCAACGCCGTCTGCAATCTCGCGGCCCGGGTCGCGCCCTACGACCTCTCGGTGATGATCACCGGCGAATCCGGCACCGGCAAGGAAATGATCGCCCGGGCGATCCACTACGAAAGTCGCCGTTCGTCCAAGCCTTTCATCGCCACCAACTGCGGCGCCGTTCCCGACACCCTGCTGGAAGCCGAACTCTTCGGCCACCGAAGGGGGGCTTTCACCGGAGCCGTCGAGGACCGCATCGGCCTTTTCCAGCAGGCCGACGGCGGTACCCTGTTCCTCGATGAAATCGGCGAGACCAGCGCAGCCTTCCAGGTCAAGCTGCTGCGGGTGCTTCAGGAAGGAGAGTTCCGCTCCCTGGGCAGCTCCCGCCCGGTGACTGTCGACGTCCGGGTCATCGCCGCCACCAATCGCGACCTGGAAGAGGAGGTGAGAGCAGGGCGCTTCCGGGAGGATCTTTACTACCGCCTTGCCACCTTCCCGGTCCACGTGCCTCCCTTGCGCGACCGGCCCATGGACGTTCCCCTCCTGGTCCAGCGCCTCCTCGATTCCGCATGCCGGACCCTGGGCCGCAAGCTGGAGGGGTTTACGGGTGAGGCCCTGGCCTGTCTGGCGGCCTACCGCTGGCCCGGCAACGTGCGCGAGCTACGCAACGAAATTCTGCGCATGGTGGCCCTTTCCGACGGTCCCCGGCTGGGCGCCGACCTGCTCTCTTCCCGCGTCCTGCGCGCCCCGGTGGGCGAAACCCAGGCGGCCGAACTGGCCTGGCTGGGCAGCCTCTCGGGCGGGCTCAAGGAACGCATGGAGCAACTCGAGGCGCAAGTGCTCAAGGAATCCCTGATCCGCCACCGCTGGAACAAGTCCCGGGCCTCCCGGGAACTGGGACTCTCCCGCGTCGGACTGCGCAGCAAGCTCGTCCGCTATGGGCTGGAACCCCAATGAGACGCCCGCAACGCCTGCTGACCGTCAGCCGGTGGACGCGCCGATGATCTCGATCGTCTGGCTTCAGAGCGGCGGCTGCGGCGGCTGCACCCAGTCCCTCCTGTGTGCCGAGCCGCGGCCCCTGTTTGCGGAGTTGCGCGACGCCGGGATCGAATTCGTCTGGCATCCCGCCTTGTCGGTCGAAAGCGGGTCCGAGGCCCTGGCTGTCCTGGAGGCCTGCGCGTCCGGCGAACGCCATTTCGACATTCTCTGCGTCGAGGGGGCCATGCTGCGGGGACCGGGGGGCAGCGGAAAGTTCCACCTCATGTCGGGCGACGGCCGTCCATTGACCGCCTGGGTGGACCGCCTGGCCCGCCGTGCCCGCTGGGTTTTTGCCATCGGTTCCTGTTCGGCTTTTGGCGGGTTCTCTGCTGCGACTCCAGGCAACCCACTGGAGGCCAGCGGCCTGCAATACGAAGGCGACGAGGCGGGCGGCCTGCTGGGAGATCAGTTCCGATCCGCCGCGGGTCTGCCGGTGGTCAATATCGCGGGCTGTCCCGTCCATCCCGGCTGGGTGGTCGACACGCTGGAAAAGGTCGCCCTCGAAGGTCTTGCCCTGGAGGACCTCGACGAATTTCGCCGGCCCCTTCTGTATGCCGAGGAATTGGTCCACCACGGCTGCCCGCGAAACGAGTATTACGAATTCAAGGCCAGTGCGCTCAAGACCTCGGACTTGGGCTGCCTGATGGAAAACCTTGGCTGCAAAGGTACCCAGGCCCATGCGGACTGCAACCTCCGGCCGTGGAACGGGTCCGGTTCCTGCCTGCGCGGCGGCTACGCCTGTATTTCCTGTACCGAACCGGGTTTTGAAGCCCCCGGGCATCCTTTCCAGGAAACCCCCAAACTCGCGGGAATACCCATCGGCCTGCCCACCGACATGCCCAAGGCCTGGTTCGTCGCCCTGGCGGCGCTGTCCAAGTCCGCTACGCCCAAACGGGTGCGGGACAACGCAGTCGAGGATCATCCCGTGGTTCGTCCCGCCGTCCGCAAGACGGGGCTGAAATGACCGCAACGGCAGTTTCGTGCGCGTAACCCTGGGGCCCTTCAATCGGGTCGAGGGCGACCTGGAAGTCCATCTCGACCTCGACGATTCCGGCGAAGTGCAGGAGGCCCGGGTCAATTCACCACTCTTTCGCGGCTTCGAGAACATTCTGATCGGGCGAGCTCCCGCCGATGCCCTGGCCATCGTTCCGCGCATCTGCGGCATCTGCTCGGTCGCCCAGTCCGCCGCCGCCGCTTCCGCCCTGGCCGATGCCATGGGCCTGACTCCGGCCCCGAACGGCGTCCTGGCCCGCAACCTGATCCAGGCCACCGAAAACCTGGCTGACCACCTGACCCATTTCTATCTTTTCTTCATGCCCGATTTCGCCCGGGCTGCCTACGCCGAGCGCAGCTGGTACCCGGCGATGGCCGACCGCTTCGCCGCGGTCAAGGGCAGCGCAGCTGAGGAAGTGCTCCCGGCCCGGGCCAATTTCCTCAAAATGATGGGCTTTCTCGCCGGCAAATGGCCCCACACCCTCGCGCTGCAGCCGGGCGGCAGCACGCGGGCCATGTCCGCCGCCGAACGCATCCGCATCCTGGCCCTGCTGCGGGATTTCCGGGCTTTCCTCGAGGGGCGGCTGCTCGGCGACCGTCTCGAGGCGGTGTCCGCCCTCCCTTCGGAAGACGCCCTTGCCGCCTGGGCTGCCGGCCGACCCGGAGATTTCCCGGCTTTTCTCGCCGCAGCGGCCGATCTGGGATTGGAAACCCTGGGCCAAGGCAGCGGCTGTTTCATGTCCTACGGCGCCTACGGTCTGTTTCCCGCCGGCACCTGGTGCGCGGGCACCGAGGCATCACCCCTCGACCCCGGTAGGATCTCCGAAGATACCTGCCATGCCTGGCTGGCAGACGGCGACGCGCTCCACCCCACCCGGGGCGAGACCCTGGTCGACGCTGAAAAGCCCGATGCCTACACCTGGTGCAAGGCGCCCCGATACGGCGGCACAGCCCTAGAGGTGGGTGCCCTGGCGCGCCAGCTGGTCGGCGCGCACCCCCTGTTGCGCGACCTTGTGCTCCGCCATGGTGGTAGCGTGACCGCCCGCGTCACCGCCCGTATGATCGAGCTGGCCACCATCTTGCCGGCCATGGAATCCTGGGTCCGGGAGCTGGCGCCGGGAGAGCCCTTCTGCACCCACGGCCCGCAAACCGACGAAGCCGAAGGCGCCGGCCTGGTCGAAGCCGCCCGCGGTAGTCTGGGACACTGGATCGCCATCCGCCGCGGTCGCATTGCCCGCTACCAGATCGTCGCCCCAACGACTTGGAATTTCTCCCCGCGGGACCGCGAGGGCCGCCCGGGCCCTCTGGAACAAGCCCTCGTCGGCTTGCCGGCCGGCGAAGGCGCACCTCCCCTGGTCCA
>SSTA01000173.1 GCA_009469685.1 Azonexaceae bacterium
CGCGGTGGCCCAGGCGGTGAATCGCTTCCCCGAAGTCAATCACAATTACGAGCGGGAGCACCGCTACAACCTGTGGTTCGTCGTCACCGCCGGTAGCGAAGGCCGCCTCCAGGCAACCTTGGGGGCCATCGAGCAGGCGGCGGGCTATCCTGTGCTGGCATTGCCTTTGTTGGAAGAATTCCACATCGACCTGGGCTTCCCCCTCAAGGAGGCGGCCCCTACCCGTCGCCACGCCGAAGCCCGTCCGGTTCGTCCGCTGGCCCCCATCGACGAGGCGGAACGTCGGCTCGTCTCGGTGCTGCAGGAAGGCTTGCCTCTGTTCATTCGCCCCTTCGCCCTCATCGCCGAGCGCATCGGCGCTTCCGAGAGCGAAGTGCTCTCGCGCATCGGCCAGTGGCTGGAAAACGGCGCCATCAAACGCTTCGGCGTCGTCGTCCGCCATCGGGAACTGGGCTTCACCGCCAATGGCATGCTGGTGCACGACATTCCCGATGATCGGGTGAGCGCCCTCGGCCGGGCTCTGGCCGAGGAACCGGCGGTCACCCTCTGCTACCGTCGCCCCAGGGTGCTGCCCGATTGGCCCTACAACCTCTTCTGCATGATCCACGGCCGGGAACGCAGCGAAGTGGAAGCCACCATCGCCGATCTGCGGCGCCGCCACGGCCTGGAAGACTGCGCCCACGACGTCCTCTTCTCCCTCACCCGCTACAAGCAGAATGGTGCCCGCTATGCGTGAGAGGCCGGCGGCCGAGTTGGACGCAGTCGACCGGCGCATCATAGACACCCTCCAGGGCGGCTTCCCCATCAGCGAGCACCCCTATGCCGAAGCCGCCGCGGGTCTGGGGGTCGCCGAGGGCGAGTTGATCGCCCGTCTGCAACGGCTGCTGGAGGCCAAGGTGCTGACCCGATTCGGCCCCATGGTGCACATCGAACGTCTGGGGGGCGCCTTCGTTCTGGCTGCCCTGGCCGTGCCGGAAGCGCGTTACGAGGAGGTCGCTGCGGCGGTCAACGCTTTGCCGGAAGTGGCCCACAACTACCGTCGCGAACACGCGCTCAACATGTGGTTCGTGCTGGCCACCGAGACGCCGGAGGGCATTCCTGCCGCCATTGCCAAGATCGAAGCGGACACCGGCCTGCCGGTCCACGCCTTCCCCAAGGAGGCGGAATACTTCGTGGAAATGATGCTGGAGTCCCGGGTGTGAGCACCTCCTCTTTCGATGCCGCAGACCGCGCCATCATCGTCGCCACCCAGGGCGGTTTGCCCCTGGTGCCCCGGCCCTACCACGCCATCGCCGAACAGACGGGATTATCGGTGGAAGAGGTCATGGCCCGTTTAGGGGCCATGCTGGCGGCCGGCGTCATCCGGCGCATCGGCGCCGTCCCCAACCACTACGCCATCGGTTGGACCGCCAACGGGATGACCGTGTGGGACGTGGCCGACGAGCGCATAGACGCCCTCGGTTCCCAGGTCGGGGCGCTGGAGTGCGTGACCCACTGTTACCGCCGCCCCCGCGCCCTTCCGACCTGGCCCTACAACCTCTTCGCCATGGTCCACGGCAGCAGCCGGGAGGAGGTCCTCGCCAAGGCGGAAGACATCCGGACCTTGCTCGGCGACGCCTGCCGCGGCAGCGACGTGCTCTTCTCGACCCGCATCCTCAAGAAAAGCGGGCTGCGGATCTGAGTGTGGGGTCGGGCGCCCTGCCACCCCGTTTTCTCTGCGACGAGATGCTCGGCCGGCTGGCCCGTTATCTGCGCGCCGCCGGTTACGACACCCGTCTGGCCGTCGCCGGACAGCCGGACCGGGATCTGCTTCGACTGGCACAAGCCGAAGACCGCCACTTCCTTACCTGCGATCGATTGATCCTGCAGCATCGGGCCGCCGCCGGCGTGGCCCATCTGCTGGTCCATGGCGATCTGGAAGCGCTGGCCGCCTCGGTTGCCGAATCCTTCGGACTGAATTGGCTGCACGACCCCTTTTCCCGCTGTCTGGTGGATAACACGCCGCTCGAAGCGACTCTTCATGCCGTCCATCCCGAGTTACCCGCCGATCTGGCCGGCCGGGCCATCAGTCGCTGCCCGGTCTGCGGGCGGGTGTATTGGTTCGGCGCCCACTGCCGGCGCATGCGGCAACGCCTGGCAGCCTGGCAAGCGGCCCAAGCTATTCGGTCCGCAGGGCCACCACCGGATCGAGACGAGCGGCCCGACGGGCCGGCATGACCCCGGCCACGAGGCCGATGGCAATGGCCACGGCTTCGGCCAGGACGACGAAGGCGACGGGGGTGTGTACGGGGAGGGATGGAAGGGCGAACTGGATGGTCTGGGCCAGTCCGATCCCGAGCGCCAGGCCGAAACCGCCGCCCAGCGCCGAGAGCGCCACCGCTTCGCCGAGGAACAGCGCCAGGATGGTTCGCCGCGGCGCGCCCAGGGCCACCAGGAGGCCA
>SSTA01000174.1 GCA_009469685.1 Azonexaceae bacterium
CGTGCGATGCAGTAGCCTCCTCCCGGTCCGCGCACGCTTTCGACGAGGCGATGCCGCCTAAGCTTGCCGAACAACTGCTCGAGGTAGGACAGGGAAATTCGCTGACGCTCACTGACGCCCGCCAGCGCCACGGGACCTTCCTCGCCGCGCAGGGCGAGGTCCATCATGGCCGTAACGGCAAAACGCCCTTTGGTGGTCAGTCGCATCAGTATTCTCCAGGAAATAACCTACTAACGTTGTCAACAATAGCGGTGGGCGGCCCTATTAGTCAACAATTTTACTCAGGTATTTTGGATCGAAGCGATCTGCCGCCTGGACTTGCTCGTCGCATTTCACTCCCGCCGCTTCCAGCTCCTTGAGCAGCATCTCGAGGCGACGATCAGTCTCAGCAGCATGATCCAGGAGGCCATGGATGGCTTGTGCCAGCGGGTCGTCTTGATCGCGGCCGACGGCGTATGCGGAGAATCCCATCTTCTCCGCTTGGGCGGCCCTTTGCTGGGCCACCTCCGAGTGATCTACCAGCCGCGCCGGATTCCCCACTGCCGTCGCTCCCGCCGGCACATCCTTGGTCACGACCGCGTTGGAGCCGACTTTCGCTCCAGCCCCCACGACGATCGGCCCCAGCACCTTAGCCCCTGCTCCGACCACGACCCCGTTTTCCAACGTCGGGTGCCGCCGGCCCTTGTTCCAGGAGGTCCCACCTAGGGTGACGCCATGGTAGAGGGTGACGTCGTCTCCAATGGACGCCGTCTCGCCGATCACCACGCCCATGCCGTGATCGATGAAGAATCGCCGACCTATGGTCGCCCCCGGATGAATTTCGATTCCCGTGAGAAACCTGGAAAAATGGGCGACAAAGCGTGCCAACCACCGCAAGCGCCGTCGCCAGAGCCCATGCGCCATGCGGTGAAAGATCAGGGCATGGATGCCCGGGTAACAGGTCAGCACTTCCCAAAACGAGCGCGCTGCGGGGTCGCGGTCGAAAACCGAGCGGATATCTTCGCGCAATGAACCCAGGAACATGACCCCACGATCTCCCTTCTGATAACGAGGAAAAATTGTAGAATACTCGACTGAATTTGTCAGTTATTTCCCGGCGAGCCGCTCGCCTCATCCTTGAGATCCAGGGAGCCCGGGCTGCGGGTGACAGCCCGGTCTGGATGGATCAGAATCCGTCCTTGGCGCGGAGGCGCCTCCACCCAGTCCCACACAGGAAAAGCCATGTCCACTCCGTCCGCCGATGACGACAAGGTCGGTGACGCCCTCAACGCCCAGCGCTTCCAGATGCTGGAAGACATCGCCAAGGAGTTGGCGGGCGAAATTGTGTTTCCCACTTACTTCGACGCCGCCTTGCGCCTACGCAAGGCGCTGCAGGATACAGACCAACCTCTAGCCAGGATCGTCGCGGCGATTTCGCTGGAACCGCTGATTGCGGCGAAGCTGATGAAGCTGGCCAATTCCGCACTCTACGGCGGGAGCTCGGCGGCGGTACGCGATCTCGGTTCGGCAATCCAGCGCCTGGGCTTGGAAACGGTGCGCACCACTGCCCTGGCCATCGCCATGGGTCAGATGTTGCGGTCCAAGGAAATGGCCCCGTTCTCAGATTTGACTCGCCAACTCTGGGACCATACGCTGAAAACGGCCGTCGCCGCGCGCCTCCTGGCCAAATCGCACACCCGGCTCAATCCGGACGAGGCATTGTTGGCGGGATTGGTCCATGACCTCGGAGCCTTCTACATGCTTTACCGGGCGGCCCAGTATGCCGAATTGCGGGCGCGGCCGGAAACGGTCAAATACCTGATCGTCCAGTGGCATGAGGGGATCGGGGTCAGCTTGCTCAACGCCCTGGGATTGCCCGAAGAGATCGTCGCAGCAACGATAGATCACGACCAGCCGCGGCCGGCGCTCTCCACGGTCCGATCTCTGACCGACGTAGTCTATGTGGCCAATATCCTGGCGGGAGCGCACTTCGAATGGCTATTCCAGGATGTAGACCCTGACGCAGGGGAACCCGGGGTCATCCGTCGCACATTCGCTTCGCTCCTGGCATCCATCGATTCCGAGACCGAGGCCATGCGAGCAGCACTGACTGGTTGAGAACTGAAGCTCGGCGCCCTGCCGGGCTCGATCAACGCCCGTGCCCAGTCTTTTGCTGGGTTGCCGCCAGGATGCCGCGGAGGATGTTGATTTCGTCTCGTTCCAGCGCCGCACGGCCGAAGAGCCGCCTCAGTTTAGGCAGCAAGCGCCCCGGTTGGGCGGGGTTGTAGAATCCGCTCGCTGTCATCACGGCTTCCAGATGGCTGTAGAAACCTTCGACCTCCTCAAGGGTCGCCGGAGCGGAGACCGACGGCGTCGCCCCCAGCGCTTCCGGCGGACGTCCTTCCCAGGCGGCCATGCGCAATTCGTAAGCCATGACTTGGACCGCCGCACCCAGATTGAGGGAAGAAAACGCTGGATCGGCGGGAATGGTCACCGCCACCTGGCAACAAAGCAGTTCATCGTTCGTGAGCCCATTGGTTTCATTGCCGAAAACCAGCGCAACTTCTCCTTCAGCGGCCGCTGCCATGAGCCCCGCCACAGCTGGCCGCACACCTAGAGGCGTCGGCCCGAGATCCCGTCCGCGGGCGGTAAGCGCCACAGCCTTCAGGGTACCCGCCAGCGCCTCAGGGAGACTGGAACAGACCGACGCTTGACTGAGGATATCCACCGCGCCCGCTGCGCGGGCATCCGCTTCAGGATGCGGAAACGTCCGTGGCGCGACCAGCCGCAAGCGGGAGAGTCCCATGGTCTTCATCGCTCGAGCTGCCGCGCCGATATTGCCCGGATGGCTGGGACGGCAGAGTACAACCACGATTCGGGCCAGCAGATCGTCTGCTTTCATAGTACAATTAGCGGGTTAAAACAATACGGCATCGGCTCAAGCGGATAGTTGCTGCGGCGCGGTCGCCAGTTCTTTGCCAATATGCATCCCGCCCTCAACATCGCCGTCAAGGCGGCGCGCCGCGCCGGCCAGCTCATCAATCGTGCCTCCAACGATCTCGATCTCCTGAAGGTTGCGACAAAGCAGCCCAACGACTTTGTCACCGAGGTAGACCGGGCCGCCGAAGCGGCCATCGTAGAAGTACTCCGGGAAGCTTATCCCGGATACGGGATTCTAGCAGAGGAGTCCGGCACCATCGCCGGCAAGGGCGCCAAGGATGCCGAGTTCCAGTGGATCATCGACCCCCTCGACGGCACCACCAATTTCATCCATGGGCTACCCCAGTATGCGGTGTCGATTGCGTTGGCGAGAGCCGGTACGGTCGAGCACGCGGTGGTCTTCGATCCGAATCGCAATGAGCTGTTTACCGCCAGCAAAGGCGCGGGTGCCTTCCTGAACGATCGGCGCATTCGGGTCTCGAAACGGACCAAGCTTCAGGAGGCGCTCATCGGCACCGGGTTTCCCTATCGCATGTTTGACAACGTCGAGACCTATTTGGCGATCTTCAAGGAGCTTACCCAGAAAACCGCCGGGCTGAGGCGACCGGGGGCCGCCTCTCTCGATCTCTGCTATGTCGCCTGCGGCCGCTACGATGGATTCTGGGAATTCGGGCTTTCGCCCTGGGACATGGCCGCGGGCGCCTTGGTAATCGCCGAGGCCGGCGGACTTGTGAGCGATCTCAACGGTGATCCGGAATACCTTCGCACCGGCAATATCGTTGCCGGTACTCCCAAGGTGTTTGCGCCACTGTTGCAGCTGATCTCAAATCACAAGACCCCCCGCTTACAGGCCTGAACGAAGGTCAGAGACGACTCGCCTACGACCCTTTCCCCGATGAGCGCCACCGCAAACCGCCTTCCCCTGATCGACGCTCTCAAGGCCCTGGCCTCCCAGGTCATCGTCCTGCATCATTTTGCGGCTTACGGCCCCCTCTCGCTGGCCTTCGAAGATCTCGCCCCGACGCTCCAAGGCTGGCTCTACGATTACGGCCGCATCGCAGTCCAGGTCTTCCTCGTGGTCGCAGGCTTTCTTGCCGCCCGCAGCCTCGCTCCCCGCGGTCGCGCAGCCTTCAAAGAACCCCACCGGATCATCCTGAAGCGCTATCTGAGACTCGTTCCACCCTTCGCAGCGGCGCTCGCCCTGGCCATCCTCTGTTCAACCATCGCCCGCGCCTGGATGGACGACGAGGCCATTCCCGATCCCGCCACCCTCCGCCAATACCTGGTCCATATCGCTTTGGCTCACGGAATCGCGGGAACCTCGGCCCTATCCGCCGGTGTCTGGTACGTGGCCATCGATTTCCAGCTGTTCGCCCTCTTCACACTTCTCATCTGGTTGGGCGGCAGACTGGGCGGCAAGCGGGTCAATGCCGCGCCGTTCCTCGTGGCCACGCTGGCAGCGGCATCCTTGTTCTATTTCAATCGGGACTCGACCTGGGACGATTGGGGCATTTATTTCTTCGGCTCCTATGCCTTGGGAGCCGCCGCGCTGTGGGCCTCCGACCGCGACCGGTCGACGAGCTGGCTGGGCGCTCTTTGGGCGGTCGGCGTCTTTGCGCTCGTCGTAGACTTCCGCCTGCGGATCGCAGTCGCGCTAGGCGTGGCTCTCACCTTGGGAATCGTCCGTCGGGTCGGTCTCTTCCACCACTGGCCCGAGTTTCGCCCGGTTGAATTCCTGGGTCGTATTTCTTTTTCGATCTTTCTGGTCCACTTTCCCGTCTATCTTCTGGTCAATGCCCTGTTCGAGCGCTATGGCGACGGCAGTGCTTCCCAAGCGGCATTCACGCTGATTGCGGCCTGGCTTACCAGCATCGCTGCCGGCTATACCTTCTTTCGCCAGGTCGAATCCCGCCCCGCCCGCTACTGGCCACAACAAGCCGCAGCAGTGGCTGCTGTCCTCCTGGGACGCCTCGGTTTCCGCTAGTCGACATCCGCGGTGCCTGGAACGGCAACCCCGGCCGGGCTGGTGTCTTACTCCGCCAGGCCCATCAGATCGGCGTTTCCGCCCACCGCTGCCGTATTGACCGTCAATACCCGTTCGCACATCAATCTGTACAGAGCGATCGGCTCGCTTGCCGCTTCAGCCACGACTACCGGTATACGCGGCCCCTGCCAGACCGCCGCCCGCCGACGCCAGGCCCCGTAGTCCGACGAATCCACGAGGATTCCAGCAATCGGCTCGGCGGATTCAGCATCAGCGTGGTCGAGAACCTCGGCAGGCAAATCGGCGGGTAGCGGAAACTCCGGCGGCGCGAGAAATCGATTCCCGCTCGCGAGACAAACCGCAATCTGCACCAACTGGCTATCCCGGTTCCGGCCCGTACAGAGGATCGTTCCCCGCGGTGCCCAGCGCAGGTTGTTGGCCTCCCCGGTCGGGCCCGGAAGGCGTATTTCCCAACCCCGCGGGCTCGCCTCTGCAAGGCGGCGGCAGCACTGGGCGAATTCCGTCAGGCCATGACCCAGCGCCCAGCGGGCCAGGGATTCGATTTCAGGATGTTTCTGATCGGGTGCGGTACGCGCGAATCCCAAGGCTTCCCAGTCGGGCATGGCAATTCCCATCAGGGAAGGCAGGGTAATCGGCCCGCCCGCTTTGGGGCCCGTTCCCGAGAGCCCCTCGCCCCCGAAGGGCTGGACCCCGACCACGGCTCCGATCTGATTGCGGTTCACGTAGATATTGCCGGCCCGGACCGTCCCAGCCAACGCAACGACGGTCTCGTCAATGCGACTGTGAATGCCGAAGGTGAGGCCGTATCCCATGCCATTGATGCGCTCGGCGAGTTCTCCCATGTGGTCCGCGGGAAAACGAAGGACATGGACCACGGGACCGAAGATTTCCCCCGGGATATCCTCGATCCGCTCGATCTCTACGAGCGCCGGAGCACACATCAGACCAGCGGACGGCGCCGACTTCGGCGACCGAAAGATCCCATGGCCCGCCCTGCCCATCGCCTCCAGGTGCTTTTCGACCGCGTCGCGCGCCTGGGCATCGATCAGCGGCCCCAGGTCGGTAGCAAAGTCCGCCGGGTCGCCCACGCGCAACTCGGCCATGGCCGCCTGCAACAGTTCTACTGTTGTCTCGGCGATCTCTTCCTGGAGGCACAGCAGGCGCAATGCCGAGCAGCGTTGGCCGGCCGAGTCGAATCCCGCTGCGAGGACATCTCGGACCACTTGTTCCGGCAAGGAAGAGGAATCGACGACAAGTGCATTGACACCACCGGTCTCAGCGACCAGGAACGGCCCTTCCGCGGGGCCCGTTCGCCCCGCCAAACACCCGTCGATTTCCCGTGCGACCGCCGATGAACCGGTAAAGAGCACACCCCCGATACCCGGATCCTCCACCAGCATTCGCCCGATGGCACCATCCCCAGGAATCAACTGCAAAGCCGCAGCCGGAATCCCGGCCCTGAGGAGGAGGTCCACCGCTCGGTCGGCAATGAGGGGGGTCTGTTCCGCCGGCTTGGCAATCACCGGATAACCGGCTGCCAGAGCGGCCGCAATCTGCCCGATGAAAATAGCCAAGGGAAAATTCCAGGGGCTGATGCAGGCCACTGGCGCTGCCGGCCTCCGGCTCACCTCAGGCTCCAGACTCCTGAGGCGCGCCGCGTAATAGCGGAGGAAATCGACCGCCTCCCGAATCTCGCCCAGGGCATTTCCCCAAGTCTTACCCGCTTCCCGCACCAACAGGGCGAACAGTACCTCTTGATCCGCCTCGATTGCCATTGCCGCCGCCTCCAACAGCCGCGCCCGCCGGTGCGGCGATTCGGCGGCCCAGAGCGGCGCAAACTCTCGCGCCCGAGCCACGGCCAGCGCCACCAGGCGGCCATCGCCTTCGACGACTTCGCCAATCCGCTCCTTGGCGTTGGCCGGGTTGAACATTGGTCGACCGGCTCCTTCGTCCACACTGGATTCGGCAATCCGGGGGCGACAGGACCAACCATGACCTCGCGCAGCGGCCAAGTATCCGGCAAGGCGATCCAGGGTCGCCTCGTCGGCCAGATCCTCGCCTCGGGAATTGACCCGCTCGACGCCGAACAAAGCCGCTGGCAGGGGAACTTGAGGATGGGGTTTGCCCGCGGTGGTGGCAATGCGTTCGAGAGGATCGGCGATCAGATCATCAAGCGCCACGCCGTCGTCCACCAAGCGATGGACGAAGGAGGTGTTGGCGCCGTTCTCCAACAATCGCCGCACCAGGTAGGGCAGCAGCGTGCGGTGGCTCCCGACCGGAGCGTAGATCCGGACACGGTGCCGCAGGGACGACAGAGCTGAGACCTGGTCGTAAAGCGCCTCCCCCATACCGTGTAGACACTGGAATTCGTAGTCGAGCACCCCGCGATCCCTGGCCAGCGCGGCAACTGCCGCCACGGTATGGGCATTGTGGGTCGCGAATTGTGGATAAACGGTATCGGCGCCATCCAACACGCGCGCGGCGCAGACCAGATACGACAAATCCGTATGCACCTTGCGCGTGAAGACCGGGTAGTCGGAAACGCCTTCCACCTGGGCACGCTTGATTTCCCCATCCCAGTATGCGCCCTTGACCAGCCGCACCATGAGCCGACGCCCGCTCCCGCGGGCCAGAGCGACCAGATGATCCACCACCTGCGGCGCGCGCTTCTGGTAAGCCTGAACGACAAACCCCAGTCCCGCCCAGTCCGCGAGTTCGGGAAGCGCCACAAGCGCTTCCAGGAGATCGAGGGAAAGTTCCAAACGATCCGACTCCTCGGCGTCGATCGAAAGCCCGATGGACCACTGCCGAGCCCGCCGCGCAAGTTCGGCCAGACTGGAGAGCAATTCGTCGAGCACCCGTTCGCGCTGAGAGCGGCAGTAGCGAGGATGGAGGGCGGAAAGCTTGACCGAAACGCCAGGGCCGGCATGGACGCCGACACCACCTGCCGCCCGCCCGACTGCATTGATGGCCGCAGCATAGGCCTCGAAGTAGCGCCTGGCGTCCGCCGATGTCAGGGCAGCCTCGCCCAGCATATCGAAGGAATGAACGTAGCCCCGCCGGGAGCTCTCGCGGCTGCGGGCGAGCGCCGCGTCGATGTCCTCGCCCATCACGAAGCGCTCCCCAAGCAATTCGACGCCGAAGGCGAGCATGCGTCGCACCAAGGGCTCGCCTCCCTTGACCAACGCGCGGGACAGGGCGTTTCCTAGCTTGCTGGCACTGACGCTGGAAGCCAATCGTCCCGTCACCATCAATCCCCAGGCAGCGGCATTGACGAAGAGTGAAGGGCTGTGGCCCAAGTGAGCCTGCCAATCTCCCCGAGCCAGTTTGTCGCGGATCAGCCGGTCCGTCGTGCCGGCATCGGGGATGCGCAACAGTGCCTCGGCAAGACAGAGCAACGCCACGCCTTCCTGGCTGGTGAGCGCAAATTCCTGCATCAAGCTGTCCAGACCGGCACTTCCGCGGCGCTCTTTGCGGACCGCCAAGACCAGGTCGCTCGCCGAGCGGGCGACGGCAGCACGTTCATAGGGCCGCCGCCGCAACTCGGTTGCCAGACTGGCGACCACTTCAGACTCGTCAGCGCGGCACACCCCCGCAATTGCAGCTCGGGTAGCCCATGGCTTGTTGATTGGAGACATGGCGATTTCCTGCTGGGACCCCGTTCAGGATAGTGCCGCGACAGCCGCCTTCCAAGCCTTGCCGACCGCGGGGTGGGCGAAACATGTTCCTCATCGACGGCGACCCGAGGCCAAAGGGCGTAAATCTTCGCGCTGCGGTGCTCTCCGGATGACAATTGTCACAGCGCGGCGCGATAATGGAGCCCAACAGTAACCGGCTCCCGCCTGCAAGGACGCACCATGGATTCGCGCCAGGCCACCATCCTGATCGTTGACGACACGCCGGAGAACCTGACGGTGCTGGGGGAATTGCTCCAGCCCAACTATCGCGTCCGGGCTGCAAATTCGGGCCGGCGAGCCCTTCAGATTGCGGCTGCCGACCCTGCCCCCGACCTCATTCTCCTCGACGTGATGATGCCGGAGATGGACGGGTACGAGGTGATGGCCCGCCTGCGCAACGATCCCCGCACGCGGGAAATCCCGGTGGTCTTCGTCACCGCCATGGACAGCACCGAGGCTGAGGAACGCGGACTGGACTGCGGCGCGGTCGATTACATCACCAAACCCCTGCGGCCGGCGATTGTCCTCGCCCGAGTCCGTACCCAGCTGGAATTGAAGCAGGCGCGCGATTTGCTGCGCGATCAAAACAGTTACCTCGAAGCCGAAGTCAGCCGCCGGATGAGCGAAAACCAACTCATCCAGGAGGTGAGCATCCACGCCTTGGCCCGACTGGCCGAAACCCGGGATCCGGAAACGGGCAACCACCTGAGGCGAACCCAGGAATACGTCCGCACCCTGGCGATCAACCTACGTGCCGGCGGCCACCATACCGAAGCCCTCAGCGACAGGGCGATCGCCACCCTGGCACGCTCCGCGCCGCTCCACGATATCGGCAAGGTGGGCATACCCGACCACATACTCCTCAAACCGGGCAAGCTGACTTCGGACGAATGGGAAATCATGAAGACCCATGCAGCCCTGGGATCGGAAGCCATCGCCCAGGCCGAGCGGGATGCTGACGAACCGGTGGAATTCCTCGCCGTGGCCAAGGAAATCGCACACTTCCACCACGAAAAGTGGGATGGCAGCGGCTACCCCGTAGGACTCAGGGGCGACGGAATTCCGTTGTCGGCAAGGCTCATGGCCCTGGCCGACGTTTTCGATGCCCTGATCAGCCGCCGGGTGTACAAACCCCCAATGTCCTTCGACGAGGCGAGAAGCATTATCGTCCGCGGTAGCGGAAGTCACTTCGACCCGGCAATCGTGACCGCCTTCGGCAACGC
>SSTA01000175.1 GCA_009469685.1 Azonexaceae bacterium
AAGCATGGCCAATCGCTGAGGATCGAGCCCCACCGTCAGCCGGCGGGGATTGCCGTGGGCTTCGTCCACCAGCGCCTGAATTTCCACCAGCAAGGGCCGCGTGCCTTCCTGGGTGACCAGAATGCAGGAACCCGCAACATCTTGCCCATGCTGGGACAAAAACAGGGCCGAAGGATTGCTTACCTCTTTGAGGCCCCGCTCGGTCATGGCGAAGACCCCCAGTTCATTCACCGCCCCGAAGCGATTCTTGCAGGAGCGGACCAGTCGGAAGCTCGAATGGGGGTCGCCTTCAAAATAGAGCACCGTATCGACGATGTGTTCGAGGACTCGCGGCCCGGCCAACGCCCCCTCCTTGGTAACGTGGCCGACGAGGATGACGGTGATGCCCAACTGCTTTGCCAGGCGGGTGAGTTGGGCAGCGCATTCGCGAACCTGGGCGACCGAACCGGGAGCGCTGGTCAAGGCGTCCGACCATAGCGTCTGGATCGAGTCGACGACCGCGACGCGGGGCAATTCGGTACGCAAAGCAGCGAGAATGGCTTCGAGATTGATCTCTGCCAGCAGCGGCAGACTACCGGTCGCCAAACCCAACCGGCGAGCGCGCAACGCGACCTGTTCGCCGGACTCTTCGCCACTGACGTAGAGCACTCGCTGGTCCTGGGCGAGGGCCGCAAGCGCTTGGAGCAGAAGGGTACTCTTGCCGATGCCCGGATCGCCACCGATCAGCACGACGCCCCCGGGGACCAAACCCCCGCCCAGGGCGCGATCGAACTCGCCGATCCCGGTGGTGAGCCGTTCCGCCTCCCGCGCCTCGATGGCCGCAAGGACCCGCAATTGGGACGCCGGTGCCACCGCCTGGAAACGGCTCGCCGAGGATGGCTCTGCCACCGTTTCGACGAGGGTATTCCACTGGCCGCAGGCCGGACACTGGCCCTGCCACTTGGGGCTGACCCCGCCGCACTCGGTACACGAATAGATCGATTTCGCTTTGGCCACGATGCTAGAAAATGGAATTGATCGCCTGGAAAACCGTCACCGCCTCCGGATTCAGCCTTTTCAGCAACCAGGCTAGGCCGAAGGCTCCGGTCGCGAGCAGGAGCCAGAACAACCAGCTGGCCCGCATCGCTCCGCTGACCCAGGACGACGCCCCGCCCCCGGCCACCCGCACCATCCCCACCGTCAGGACCGCCTCGACCGCCGCTTCCAGAAGCGCCGCAGACGCGGCTCCGAGGAAACCTCCGATGATCCACCAAAAGACGAGCGCCGCAAGGGCGATGACGGCCGCCACGATGGCGAATCCGACGGCTGGCAGGCATCCCTCGGCATCGATCGAAGCGAGTTCCCCGATTCCGGACACTCCGTCTGCCACCGTCTCGGCCTTGTCGAGAAGATTGCCTTGGGCCGATGCCTGCGTATCCCGAATCCTTTCCGTTCCTTCGCCCGGCCGCCCGGGATCCAGGCGAACCTTGACGGCGTCGATCCCGGTCAATCGGAGCCAAACCCCCACCAGAGCAAGAAATACCGCATAGGCGATCAGCACGATCAGAGGCAGACGGAGTCGCAGATCGGTAATCCCAAGCCGTAGGAGCACATGACTCGCCAGGGCACCGACCAGAAAGCTTGCCGCGAGAACCAGGAATGTCTGAGATCGGAGCCAGCCCGCACCGCCCAACCGCCTTTTGAGGTAGCGGCGCAAGGGTTGGCGGTCATCGCTCATCGACGACCTCGACCGGCACCCGTGGAGCCAGGGCGCAAAAAAGCTCGTAGGCAATCGTACCCGCCGCCGCGGCCACATCGTCGGCTGCGACGGTTCCTCCGAGCCCACGGCCCCATAGCGTTACCGGCGATCCGGGAACAGCCTCGGGGATGGCACTCAGGTCGCACGCCAGCATGTCCATCGAGACTCGTCCCAGGGTGCGAGTGAGGCGGCCATGGACGGCGATGGGGGTCCCCGTCGGGGCATGGCGGGGATACCCATCGCCGTATCCGCAGGCGACGATGCCCACCCGAAGCGCTTCCGGCGCCACGAAAGTGCGGCCATAACCCACGGCTTCCCCGGCGGCCACGTCGCGCACCGCAATCAATTGGGAGGTCAGGCTCATCACCGGCGCCAGACCCAAGCTCACGGCGCTGACTTCCGCAAAGGGGCTCGCGCCATAGAGCATGATGCCGGGCCGCACCCAATCTCCCCGGGATTCCGGATAACGCAGCAAGGCGGCAGAGTTGGCCAGACTGACGGCGCCGCGCCAATCCGGGACCATGGCGCGGAAGCGGGCCATCTGCCCGGCGACGCCAGTGGGCCCGTCGGCGTCGGCAAAATGGGTCATCAGAGTGACCCGGGTCGGGTCCAGAGTCGCCAAACGAGCCCGCAACCAAGGCAGATCGGCGTCGCCGAAACCCAGCCGGTTCATGCCGGTATTGATTTTGATGTAAAGAGGCGGCAAAGGTCGGCCGGCGGCTTCGAGCAACGCAAATTGCTCGCGGCAATGCACGACCGGGATGAGCCCAAGCTCGACAGACAGCCGGGCATCCCGTTCCGCAAAGACCCCCTCGAGCAGCAGGATCGGCTCATCAACCCCAGATTCCCTGAGTGCTGCGCCAACTTCCGCTTCGAGAACCGCGAATCCGTCGGCCCCCGGCCGCAGCGCCTCGATGGCGCGCCAAAGGCCGTGCCCGTAGGCATCCGCCTTGATCACCGCCCAGGCTTGCGCACCCTTGGCCGCGGTCTTGGCAATCCGATAGTTGGCGGCGAGGGCAGCCAGGTCGATGCGGGCGCGAATCGGCCGGGCAAGCTTCACGGCAGCACCTCCGGCAAGCGTCGGCGGAGGAATTCGCCAAACCCGCTGACCAGGCGGGAACGAAACCGGTCCTCGGGATAGATGAGATTGATCGGGAGCCGCAGCCGAGGTTTCAAGGGAACGGCGCACAGGCTGCCGAGTTGAACTCTACGCTCTGCCGCAAGCCTGGGAACCACCGCGAAACCTCCTCCGGCAGCGGCGGCGGAGAGCACCGCCTCCAGGCTGTCGGCCTCGAGGCCGATTCGGGGATGAACGGACTCCCCCGCCGAGGCGGAGAGGAACTCCTCCAGTGCCGCCCGACCGCCCGATCCCAGTTCCCGGGCAAGGTAGGTATGGTCCCGCAGGTTCCGGGCTCCGACCTCCTTCAGCCGGGCAAGGGGATGATCGGGGGCGCAGACGAGTTGCAATTCCTCGTCGCCGCAGGACTCGGCGATCACCCCAGAATACGGCGCCGTCGCTTGAATCAGAGCCACGTCACAACCCTGATCGACCACCTGGGCCGCCAGAATCGAGGAATTGGCCACGGTCAAGGCCACGGAGACGCGGGGATACAAGGCGCCAAATTCGGCCAACAAAGGCGGCAACACCGTTTCACCAAGACCCGGAACCGCACCGACCCGCAGTGTTCCCCGCATTTCACCGGTCATCTCGGCGAGGCGAGTCTCCATTTCCGACCCGAGCGCGAGGATTCGTTCCGCATAAGAGAGGGCAATCTCGCCGGCCGGCGTGAGACCGATGGGATTTTGTCCCCGATCGAGCAGACGGACATTGAGCTCATCCTCCAGCTGACGGATCTGGAAAGTCACTGCCGACTGGCTCATGAACAGCGCCTGCGCCGCCCGAGTGAAATTCCGATGACGTGCGACGGCGTGAAACACCTGCAGACGCCGGTCGCCCATCCTGCCCCCTGTTCAAGCAAATGCTCTATTCAAACACGTTTGCCCCGCCCGGGGAACCCACATTGGATGGAAACGGGCTGGCAAGCGGCAAAGTCCGCCCTCGCGCAAGACCACTCGCGGTGGGATGTGGGTAGAATGAAACTCGAATTCCGATTCGCCCTTCCTGCAAGCGTCGCCATGGCCCTACCCTTCGCCTCGAATCCATCGCCGCCCCCCATCGCGGCGGTCCTCGCCGCTGCCTCCCAGGTCATCCTGGGCAAAGAGCGGGAGATCCGGCTTGCCCTGGCCTGCCTGCTTGCCCGGGGCCACCTGCTGATCGAAGACATCCCCGGCGTGGGGAAAACCACCCTCGCCCACGCCCTCGCCAGGCTCCTGGGGCTCGAGTTTTCCCGCATCCAGTTCACCAGCGATCTTCTCCCGGCGGATATTACCGGCGTCTCGCTCTTCGATCGGGACAGCGGAGCTTTCCGCTTCCTTCCCGGTCCGATTTTCTGCCAGCTCGTTCTGGCTGACGAAATCAACCGGGCTACCCCCAAGACCCAGAGCGCCCTTCTCGAAGCCATGGAGGAACGCCAGGTCACCGCCGAGGGCGAAACCCGCAGCCTTCCCGCGCCCTTTTTCGTCATCGCCACCCAGAATCCGGCCCACCAGATCGGTACCTTTCCCCTGCCCGAGTCGCAGCTCGACCGCTTCCTCATGCGCCTCGAACTGGGCTATCCCGATCGGGCGGCCGAAAAAGCTTTGCTGGCTGCCGGGGGCCGACGGGAGACGGCGGATCGTTTGCTGCCGCTGGTGACCCCGACAGAACTTGTCGCCTTCCAGGATGTTGTGGCCTCGGTCCATGTGGCGCCGGCCCTCATCGACTACCTTCAGGTCCTGGTCGAGGCGACCCGCCGGGATGGTGCCTGGCGTCACGGCCTCAGCCCCCGGGCGGGGCTGGCCCTCCTGGCGGCAGCCCGTGCCTGGGCGTGGATCGACGGCCGCGGCCTGGTCCTGCCCGATGATCTCCAGGCCGTCCTCCCTGCGGTGGCCTGCCATCGGCTGCGCTCCGCCCAAGGAAGCGGCCATGCCCAGCCGGAGGACATGGCGGCTCTGATTCGCGCAGTGCCGATCCCGTGAATCTCCTGCCGGTGCCAGTGGCTGACTGGCTGTTCCGCTGGCGGCAAAGTGACGGCACGCGCCCGCTGGTGCTTGGCCAGCGCCGCGTATTCATCCTGCCCACCCGCGCTGGCCTGCTGTTCGCTGCCACCCTCGCAACCATGCTCCTGGGTGCCATCAATTACTCCCTGGCCCTGGGCCATGCCTTGGTTTTCCTGCTCGCGGGGCTGGGCTTCTCGGGCATGGTGCAAGCCTTTCGGAATCTGGTGGGGCTCAGTATCGCGCCCGGCCGCTGCGAACCGGTATTTGCCGGTGAGATTGCCCACTTTCCCCTCCATCTGGGCAATCTTCGCGACGAGCCGCGGCTCGCTCTGACCCTCTCGGCAGACGGAACCCGCCAGGTTCACTGCGACGTCCCCGCCGCCGGGCAGACGACCGTCGCACTTCCCTTGGACGCCAGAGTCCGCGGACTCCTTGAATTGCCTCGAGTGAGATTGGAGTCTCGCTTCCCCCTCGGACTGTTCGTCGCCTGGTGCTACCCCCGCCCGGCCATGACCTGTGTGGTCTATCCCAAGCCCATTGCCACCCCCCTCCCTCTGCCCACGGCTGCCGCCCATGCGGGCGAACGCCATGGCCTTGCGGGCCAGGAGGATTTCGCCGGATTCCGCCCGCGCCAGCCGGCGGATTCTCCACGCCATGTCGCCTGGAAGGCCGCCGCCCGCAGCCCTGCCAACCAGCCCCTCCCAGTCAAGCTCTTCCTGGGCGGCACCGGCGCAGAACTCCTCTTCGACTGGGAGCAGCTCGCCGATTCCGGCAATACCGAGTACTGTCTTTCGGTCCTGACGGGCTGGGTCCTCGCCGCCGAAGCCGCTGGCATTCCCTACGCCCTGGCGCTGCCGGGCGTCGCCATCCCGCCTGCCACTGGCGACGAACATCGCCGCCGTTGTCTGGACGCTCTCGCCCGTTTTTCATGATGGCACGCAAACCCTTGCCAGCTCTGGAGCGCGGGAGCACGCCCTGGTTGATCGTGACCGCCTTGGCCGTCACCATTCCCCATACCGACGAATTGCCCATCTGGCTCAGCCTCGCGGCGGCCGGCGGATTCATGGCCGCCTTCGCCCTCTGGCGCCGAGGCGCGCCTCCACCGGGCCGCTGGCTACTGACCCTCGCTGTCGTGGTTGGTTGTGCGGGTATCCTGGTCACTTATCGGACCCTGCTGGGGCGAGACGCCGGAGTCGCCATGCTGGTCCTTTTCATGGCACTCAAACTCCTCGAGATGAAGAGCCGACGCGATGCCCACGTCGTCGTCACGCTGGCCTACTTTCTTCTGCTGACGCATTATTTCTATTCTCAGAGCATCGCTACCGGCGTGTGGCTCCTGGCCGCGTTCCTGATCGCCACTGCCAGCCTTGTCCGACTCTACGGAGGACCCGCCTGCAGCCCGAAGGCAGCGCTTCGCCGGGCCGGACTCCTGACCGCCCAGGCCATTCCGTTCATGGTCATCCTCTATCTTCTCTTTCCGCGGGTTGCCGGCCCGCTCTGGGGACTGCCCCAGGACGCCAACCGCGCTCGCAGCGGACTTCCCGACCGGGTTGCGCCGGGCAGCATCGCCGACCTGGTCCTCTCCGGAGAGATCGCCTTTCGCGTGCGTTTCGAGAATCCAACGCCGGATCGTGATGTTCTCTACTGGCGGGGCCCCGTATTCGAGCAATTCGACGGTACGGCATGGCAAAGACAGCCCGTATCCGGACCTCTTCCCGCCATCGAAGTGCGGGGCAGCAGAATTGCCTACGAATCCACCCTGGAACCTCACCAGCAGGTTTGGCTACTCGCCCTCGACGCTCCGCTCGCCCTGCCACCCGGATCGCAAGTCTCGCCAACCCTGTCTGCGGTATCCGGCGCTCCGATTCGCCAGCGCCAACGCTTTCGAATCGAATCCGCGACCGATTTCCGCTTCAATCCAGCGGAAACGGACGAATCCCGGCGGCGCAATCTTGCCCTGCCCCCCATCGGCAATCCCCGTGCCCGCGCCCTGGCAGCCGAGTGGCGTTCGGCCGGTCTCGACGACGGAATGATCGCGAAGCGCGCCCTGGAACTGTTCTCCGCAAACGGCTTTGTCTACACCCTCAAGCCCCCGCTTCTGGGTCGGGACGGGATCGACGATTTCCTGTTTTCCAGCCGACACGGATTCTGCGAGCACTATGCGTCGGCCTTTGCTTTCCTGATGCGGGCCGCGGGCGTTCCTTCCCGCGTGGTGGGCGGTTATCAAGGTGGCGAGGCCAATCCGGTGGATGGCTACTGGGTGGTCCGCCAGTCCGACGCCCACGCTTGGGCCGAGGTCTGGTTGCCCGGCCGGGGCTGGACGCGCATCGACCCCACGGCGGCTGTGGCGCCGGCCCGAGTGGAGTCGGGAGTTGCGGCCGCGGTCCCCGCGGGGGACCCATTGCCGGCGCTGGTCCAGCTCAATTCGGCCTGGTTGAGAGATCTGCGCTACCGCTGGGAAGCGGTCAACAACGCTTGGAACCAGTATGTCCTCGGTTACAATCCCGACCGCCAGCGGGAACTCCTCTCCTGGCTGGGCCTGCCTGATGCGGACTGGCGCAATCTTGTCGCTTTGCTGGCTGCCGGCTGCGGGCTTGCCCTGCTGGGGCTGGTCGCGTGGGCTTTGGCCTCCCGAACGGGCACGGACCCCGCACTGCGGCTCTGGCAGCGCGGGCTCGCCCGGCTTGCCCGGCGCGGAGTCGTTCCCGGGGCGGGAGAAACCCCTCTGGCTCTGGCCAGGCGCCTAACCCAGGAGCGTCCGGAACTCGCCGGCCCCGTGGCCCGATTGGCCAAGGCCTATTGCGCCACTCGTTATGGCCCGAGTCCAGACCTGGGTGCATTGCGTGCGGCCTTGGCCGCGTTGAGATAAATCGATTGCGGAGTATTTCTTGATTCGCTTCTTTGCCACCGCTGTCCTCATGACGGTCGCCCTTCCTGCCCTGGCGACTCGCCCCGCTCCCCGTCCGACCATGGCCGATCAACCCGAGGCCGTCGCTTTCGCCCAGGACCTTGCCGCGCGCCAAGGCTTCGATGCCGCCGAACTGCTTCAGCTCTTTGCCCGGATCCATTCCAATCCCAAGGTTCTGCAACTGATTCGTCCGCCTGCCTCACCCTTGCAGCGCTCCTGGGAACGCTACCGGCCCCGCTTCCTGAACGAACGGCGCATCGCCGGAGGCGTGCGATTCTGGGAAGAGAACCAAGTCACCCTGAGCAGGGCAGCGGCCGTCTATGGGGTTCCCGAGGAGATCGTGGTCGCGATCATCGGCGTCGAGACCGAATACGGACGGAACACCGGCGGGTTCCCCGTTCTGGAAGCCTTGGCCACCCTGGCCTTCGACTATCCGCCGCGGGCTGAATTCTTCCGCACAGAACTGGAACAATTTCTCCTGCTCTCCCGCGAGAACCGCCTCGATCCTCTTCGGGTCACCGGTTCCTTCGCCGGAGCCATCGGTATCCCCCAATTCATGCCCGGAAGCCAGCGCCGCTATGGGGTCGATTTCGACGCCGACGAGCGTATCGATCTTTCCGCCAGCACCGCCGACGCCATAGGCAGCGTGGCCCGATTTCTCGAAGGCCACGGCTGGGCATCAGGCCAACCGGTTGCCGTCCCGGCGCTCACGCCGCGAACACCGGATCAAGCCTTGCTGGACGCCGGCATTCGTCCCAGTCTCAAAGTCTCTGCTTTGGCCGAACAGGGAATCACCGCAGACGCTCCCGAAGAAGCCACGGTGGCTCTCGTCGATCTGGTGAGTCCGGGCCGCGAAACCGAGTACTGGCTCGGTTTCGAAAATTTCTATGTCATCACCCGCTACAACCGCTCCAGTTTCTATGCCATGGCGGTATTTCAACTGGCGGAAGCCGTGAAGGCACGGCGCGCCCTTAGATGAGACTGTCCTTCTCTATGCCGCCCCGTTTGATGATGCGCCGTAGCCGGTCCAAGCCTTCCATCTGGATTTGCCGAACCCGTTCCCGCGTCAGCCCAAGATCCGAGGCAATCACGTCGAGGGTCGCAGTTTCCATCCCCTTGAGGCCATAGCGGCGCTCGATCACTCCGCGCTGGCGCTCGCTCAACTGCGCCAACCACGTGTCGATCAAACCACCGAGCTCGCTGAATTGAAGAAGGCTTTCCGGATCGGCGCTGGCTTCGTCCGCAATGACATCCGCAACGGTGTGGTTGGGATCGATTTCCAGGGGCGCGTCGAGGGAAGCGATGTGCTCGTTGAGCGACAGTACCCGTCGGACATCCTCCACCGGACGGTCGATGAGGGTCGCAATGCGCTCGATGGACGTTTCCCGTGCTTCAGCCGCTTCCAGATGGCGAATGGCCCGCAGGACCACGTTGATTTCCTTGACCACATGAACCGGCAGGCGAATGGTCCGGGACTGGTTCATGATCGCCCGTTCGATGCTCTGGCGTATCCACCAGGTGGCGTAGGTGGAAAAACGGAATCCCCGCTCCGGATCGAACTTTTCAAGCGCATGAATCAGGCCCAGATTCCCTTCCTCGATCAGGTCGAGAAGGGGAATGCCCCGGTTCAAATAGTGCTTGGCGATGTTGACCACCAAGCGCAGGTTGTGCTCGATCATCTTCTGCCGGGCCGCAAATTCACCCTGGCGCACCTGACGGGTCGTCGCGAGTTCCTCTTCAGGCGTCAGCAACGGCTTGGCGCCGATTTCGTTGAGGTAGAGCTGTGTGACGTCCTCGAGCAATTCGATTTCCGGGGTCACCGGATCGGGCTCCGGAAGCAGAAGGGGTTCCCCCTCTTCCTCCGCGAACTCCTCCTCTTCGAATTCTTCGCCGCTTTCGCTCATCGCTTCGGAAGATAGGACGCCGGATCGACGGGTTTGCCCTGCTTGCGGACTTCGAAATGAAGCTTGACGGTGTCGCTGTCGCTATTGCCCATTTCGGCAATTTTCTGCCCTTTGGTCACCGGTTGCTTCTCATCGACGAGTATCTTGCGGTTATGGGCATAGACGGAATTGAAGCCGCCCTTGTGACCGATGATGACCAGATTGCCATACCCCTTGATCGCCGTGCCGGCGTAGAGCACCTTACCATCGGCCGCTGCGAGGACGGGATCGCCTGGCTTGCCCCCAAAATCGATGCCCTTGGAATTGGTATCGGCAAAACCGGCAGCAATCTTGCCCGCCGACGGCCAGCCCCACACGACATCGTCCGGCCCAGCGGCAACCGCCGGAACCGGGTCAGGCCGCGGTTCCTGGGGCTTGGGTTCGACAACCTTCCCTTCCGAAGCCGGCGCGCCGTCGCTACCGCTCAAGCGCGTGTGGGCCTCCTCGGAATACGGCTCCTTACCGGCCTTGGGCTCTCTGACGAGCCCGTCGCCCGCTGCAGCTGCCGGAGCCGCTACAGGTGCCGCAGGGCTCGGAGACGGCTTGTCGAGCGGCCGTGCCTCGACCGCGGCCGTCGTCCCGATAGGTTTGGCAACGGCCTGGGCGTCGGCGCCCCCCGGGGGGGCGACGCGAAGAACCTGACCTTCCTTGATGCTTGCAGGATTGGTGATATTGTTCCAACCCGCCACGTCGCGGTAATCCTGACCGTGCTCGAGGGCAATCCGATAGAGGGTCTCGCCTCGCTTGACCGTATGCCAACCTGGGCCGGTAGGGGGAACGGCCGGAGCCGCAGCCGTCGCCTTGCTCTGGGCGGTGGGCGAACGATCGACGCTGGGAGCGGGAGCCTGGGTGAAACAGCCTGCCAGGACGAGAACGATGGGGAAGATGGCAAAACGAGTCATTGGATACCGGAAAGCAGCGGAACGAAGCGAACGGCATCCAGGCGTGTCTCTACAAAACCCTGGGGGGTCCGCTCTATCAGGGAAAGATACTGTTCACCAGACCCGACTGGCAAGATCATCCGCCCAGACGGTGCCAGTTGCTCAAGCAGTGGCTCGGGGATACGCGGACTTGCAGCAGCGACTATGATGCTATCGAACGGCGCCGCCTCGGGCAACCCGAATTGGCCATCCGCATGTTTCAAGCGGACGTTGAACTGCTGCAATTGGCGCATATGCGCCTTGGCTTTTTCCAAGAGGGGCCCGAGACGCTCGATGGCATAAACTTCCTTGGTCAATCGAGCGAGGACGGCCGCCTGATACCCGCACCCCGCCCCGACTTCAAGAGTCTTGCCCAGCCCCGCCCGCCCGCTGAGCAGCACCTCGATCATACGCGCCACGACGTAAGGCTGAGAGATGGTCTGTCCCATTCCCAAGGGCAGGGCGTTGTCCTCGTAAGCTCTTGAAGCCAGCGCCTCTTCGACGAAAATATGCCGGGGTACGGCCGCCATCGCGACGAGGACGGACTCGTTGCGTATGCCCTGCTCGCGAAGACGATCGATCATCCGAGCCCGGGTGCGCTGAGACGTCATTCCAACGCCAGAAAGACCGCCGTTCATCGAATCCAGTCGCGCACAACGGAAAGCTGACTCACATGGGTCAGATCGATCTGGAGTGGCGTAACGGAAACCGCGCCCGCCTCGACAGCATGAAAATCCGTTCCCGGACCCGCGTCCTGGGCCGCACCCGCGGCTCCCACCCAATAGACCGTCTCGTTCCTGGGCGACTGCATTCGCACCACGGGTTCCGCCTTGTGCCGCTTGCCCAGCCGAGTCACTTCCAATCCCGAAAGCTCGCCATAGGGCCGGTCCGGAACATTGACGTTGAGAAGCAGGGGCTCCCGAATCGGGTCGCGCAGATAGCGTTCCACCAGTTCCCGGGCGACCCGTCCAGCTGTGGAAAAGTGTCCGCCTTCGGAACTGGTCAGAGAAATGGCGAGCGAAGGAATTCCCAGGAGAAACCCTTCGGTGGCAGCGGCGACGGTACCGGAATACAGGGTGTCGTCCCCCATGTTCGCCCCGAGATTGATTCCGGAGACGATCATATCCGGCAAGGAATCAAGCAATCCGGTCACCGCCAGATGGACACAATCCGTCGGGGTCCCATTAACGTAGTAATACCCATTAGCGGCCTGTTTCAGAATCAAAGGCCGATCAAGGGTCAGCGAATTGCTCGCCCCACTGCGATTGCGCTCCGGCGCGACGACGATGACCTGGGCCACCGGTTCCAGAGCCCCGACCAGAGCAGAAATTCCCGGGGCAAAATAGCCATCGTCGTTGCTGACCAGTATGCGCATTCAATTCCTAATTCAAGTTGCCAAAGCTTCCATTTTCCCGCCGCCAGTCAGCCAGGATTCAACCCATTTGGGTTTCCGGCCACGGCCGGTCCAGGTCAGGCTTGCGTCCTCGGGATGCCGATATTTAACCGGTACAACGCCACGACTGCGGGGCGCCTTCAATTCCTTATTGACCAGTTCGTCAAGAGAATATCCGCGGGATTTTGCAAATGCCCGGGTTTCCTCCAATACCTTTGCTTTCTCTTCTGACTCACGGCGCTTTAATTCGCCAGGGATTTTCTGCAGAAGATCGCGCAATTGAACAGCGGAAAGTTTAGATATATCCATGATTACCTCCGTGATTAAACCGAAAGCAATTTAATTTTTCCGCCAAATGTTTTCAAGCTTTATTTATTCAGATTGCCGATGTCGACGGTGCTGTGCCGCAGTACGCCAGTTCCGCAGGCAGCGATAGATCACGGTCCGATTCTAACATTGTCATCGCCTTCGCTCGGAAAGACGTTGACGGAGATGGACCCCCACACCGGTAACATTCTGCAACAGCAATCCCGAGTCCGATCTGCTATGGTCTTGGCGAGAGAGGAAAATTCCATGAGTCCGCTTCGCACGACAATCCTCGTTCTCCTGGCCATCGTTTCGGGGAATTCCTGGGCAGACCACCGCAGTCATAGCCATTTTGGCTTCTACGTCGGCATTCCATGGGTTTTCCCGCCACCGTATTATTACTACCCCCCGCGAGTTGTCGTTCTCCCGCCTGCACCGCCACCGGTCTATATCGAGCAGGCACCGGCGGCCGCTCCGGCCCCCTCGTACTGGTATTACTGCGAGGCATCGCGAGCCTACTATCCTTACGTGAAGGACTGTCCGGGCGGCTGGATGGCGGTAGCGCCAACCCCCCCACGCTAACCGACCATGAAATCCCCATTTCCTATCGTCATCATCGGTCTCGCGGCCGCGCTACTCGCGGGCTGCGCGACGCTCCCGTCGGGTCCGAACGTCCTGGTCTTGCCCGGAACCGGACGAAGCTTTGACCAATTCCGTGCCGACGATCTTGATTGCCGGCAATACGCTTATCAGCAAATCGGTGGGAAGTCCGGGGAAGAGGCCGCCAACCAATCTGCCGTCCGCAGCGCCGCTGTGGGGACTGCAATCGGAGCTCTGGCCGGGGTCGCACTGGGCGGTCGCCAGGGCGCAGCAGTGGGTGCAGGTTCCGGATTGGTGGTGGGATCGATGATGGGTGCCGAGGGAGGCTATCGCTCGTCCTACGCCCTTCAACGCAGTTACGACAACGCCTTCGTCCAGTGTATGTACGCCAAAGGCCACCGGGTGCCCGT
>SSTA01000176.1 GCA_009469685.1 Azonexaceae bacterium
CCGCCATGAACGCTTGGGGGGCGAAGCGCTCGATGCCCTGATCGCCACCGCCGACGTGGTCCTCGACTGCTGCGACAATTTCGCCACCCGCCACGCGGTCAACCGGGCCTGCGTTCACCACAGGAAACCCCTGGTCTCCGGCGCAGCCATCCGTTTCGATGGTCAGATCAGCGTCTATGACATGTCCCGCGACGATTCACCCTGCTACCACTGCCTGTTCCCCGAGGGCGAAGATGTGGAGGAAGTCCGCTGCGCCGTCATGGGAGTGTTCGCGCCGCTGACGGGCATCATCGGCACCATGCAGGCCGCGGAAGCCTTGAAGATCGTGGCGGGAATCGGCGAATCCCTGGCCGGCAGACTGCTGCTGCTCGACACCCAGGACATGGAATGGCGCAGCGTCCGCTTCAAGAAGGACCCGGGTTGCGCCGTCTGCGGTCCTACGCCGGCCGGACAAGCACCCGGATATCTGCCCCGACCTGCCGCACATCCCGAAGAATCAGGCGCCGCCTGTCGTCCAGACTTGTCAGGGCGTCCAGGTTGAAGAGCCCGCGAGCGCCGCTGCCGATGAAGCAGGGCGCCAGATAGAGCAGCACTTCGTCCACCCACCCTTCCCGCAGCAGCGATCCGTTGAGCTTGAACCCGGCCTCGGCATGGACCTCGTTGATCCCGCGGCGGGCCAGTTCGGTCAGCAATCCGCCTAGATCCACCTTGCCGGCGGAATTGGGCTGGACGAATACTTCGGCCCCCGCCGCCTCCAGACGCGCCATGCGCTCCTGATCGCCCACTGCCGCTGCGACAAGGACATTGCCCCCCCGCAGGATCCTGGCCGAAACAGGAGTTTCCAGGCGACTGTCGACGACGACCCGCAGGGGTTGGCGGGAAGTCTCCACGGCACGCACCGTGAGTTCCGGATCGTCGTCCTTGACCGTGCCTATCCCGGTCAGCACCGCACAGGCGCGGGCCCGCCAGCGATGACCGTCGCGCCTCGCCTCGGGTCCGGTGATCCACTGACTCGTTCCGTTCTCCAGCGCGGTCTGTCCATCGAGGCTGGCCGCCGCCTTGAGACGCAGCCACGGGCGCCCGCGGGTCATGCGCGAGACGAATCCGATGTTGAGCTCCCGCGCCTCGCTCTCGAGCAAGCCGCATTCGACGGCAATCCCCGCTGCCCGCAGCGCCGCGAATCCCTGCCCGGCAACCAAGGGATTGGGATCGGCCATGGCGGCCACCACTCGAGACACTCCGGCGGCGACCAGGGCCTCCGCGCACGGGGGTGTCCGACCGTGGTGACTGCATGGCTCCAGCGTCACGTAGGCCGTCGAACCCCGGGCAGCGGCACCGGCCTCGACCAGCGCGAGAGGCTCGGCATGGGCTTCGCCGGCCTTGCGATGCCAGCCTTCGCCGACCACCACACCCTCCCGGACCAAAACGCAGCCGACCCGGGGATTGGGGGTCGTGGTAAATAAACCCTGTTCGGCCAGGCGCAGTGACCGGGCCATGAACTCGTGGTCGGCGGCGGTAAAGGCCACGCCTGTCCCGCTACTGCTTGGGAGAGACTTCGCGGATCGCCCGGGAAAAGGCGTCCACGTCCTCGAAATTGCGATAGACCGAGGCGAAGCGGATATAGGCCACCTTGTCGAGCTTCTTCAATTCGCGCATGACCAGTTCTCCCACCTGCTGGGAGGTCACTTCCCGCTCCCCCGCGGAGAGCAGCTTGTCCTCGATATCGCCGATGGCGGCATCGACCGATTCGGTGGACACGGGACGCTTTCTCAGGGCCAGTTCGAGGCTCGCCCGCAGCTTTTCCCGGTTGTATTCGGTCCGCGAACCGTTTTTCTTGACCACCTGGGGCAGACGTATTTCGGCCCGCTCGTAGGTGGTGAAACGTTTGTCGCAGGCGCTGCACTTCCGGCGACGGCGGACGAGATCGCCTTCGTCGTTGACCCGGGTGTCCACGACCGCAGTATCGTCGGCGCCGCAAAAAGGGCATCTCACCGAAGCTTAGTCTCCATAGACCGGGAACTTGGCGCACAGCGCTGCGACCTGTTCCCGCACGCGGGCGGCGACCGCGTCGTCGTTGGGAGCGTCGAGGATGTCGGCCACAAGGTGCGCGACCTTTTCGGCCTCAATCTCGGTAAAGCCGCGGGTCGTCATGGCCGGAGAACCGATACGGATGCCCGACGTGACAAAAGGCTTCTGCGGGTCGTTGGGAATGCCGTTCTTGTTCAC
>SSTA01000177.1 GCA_009469685.1 Azonexaceae bacterium
ACCCTGCCCAAGGAATCGGCCAAGGTCGCCCACTTCTGCTCCATGTGCGGGCCGCACTTCTGCTCCATGAAGATCACCCAGGACGTGCGGGATTTCGCGGCGGCTCAAGGGTTGCAGGAGACCGAGGCGCTGGCGAAAGGAATGGAAACCAAAGCCGTCGAGTTCGTGCAAGCGGGTGCTGAAATCTATCGACGCACCTGACAAAAATCGGATAATGGGGCGGGCTGCGTCGGATCCATCGCCGACCGGCCGCTCCCACGGGAAAAGGCTCCGCGCAAACTGCAAGAATGCCACCGATGCAGCACTGAACTCCTCAACCCGGCGATGTTTCAAACGAGCGGCACGATCGGAAATCCGTGCAGGGCGGGCCGGCGCGCTTGCGGTTCGCAGCTTCATCCCTTTCCAGCCCCTAGACCCGGCTGACCCCAGGCGCACAATCCTCACCTCAAGGAGACACCATGGAAAACAATAGCGACCAACTTCCCTCCAGCCGCCGTCGGTTCATGAAGACTGCCGGAGTCGGCGCCGGCCTGGCACTGGCAGGCAGCGCTACGCCAGCTCTCGCCAAGGGCGCCCTGAAACCCGATACCGTCTGCACCCTGGTTCCCTATTTCGAGGTTCAGGAAGGCAAGCTCGACGCCTTCAAGGCCCTCGGTCCGCAATTCGTCAAACTCACCAAGCGTGAACCGGGCGTGGTCCATTACGCCTTCTCGTTCAGCGGACAAATCGCCCACTGCCGCGAGGGTTACGTCAATGCGGCAGCCGTCTTGAATCACCTCAAGAACGTCGATGCCCCGCTACAGGAAGCCCTCAAATTGGCCAAGATTGCTCGTCTGGAGGTTCACGGGCCGGCGGCGGAAATCGACAAGCTTCGCGAACCTCTCGCCGGACTAAAACCGCAGTTCTTCGTCCTGGCCGAAGGCGGAATTCGTCGGGGCTAGGAAGCTCACAAACCCCTCGAGAGGCTGAATCCAGCGCGTTCAGCCTCTGCAGGCACCCTTTCCGTCGCTGCGGGCAGGGCTTTCGCCCCTAAGAGCCGACCTGAGCGTCGGTCCGCCCCCAGGTTCAATCGAGACCGAGCGGCACCGCCACCACTCCCTGGCGGCCGAAATGCTCGATCAACTCGTTCTGGTGGGCCGCATCCCGCGTCTCGATCTGCAGGATGATCTCGGTCATGCCGACGGGGACGTGCAATTCGCCGCGGCGATGCTCAACGTGGCGGATATTCATGCCGTGCTCGGCGACCAGCCCAAGCAGTCCGGCCAGGCGCCCCGGTGTGTCGGGAACGCGTACCGCAAGACTGAGCAGGCGGCCGCTGCTGGCCAGGCCGTAGTCGATGCTGCGGCCGATGAGGGTCATGTCGGCGTTGCCGCCGCTGATCACCACCACCGTCGGGCGATCCGACGGCTGCGGGACGAGGCCGCGCATCAGCGCGGCAAGGCCGACGGCGCCTGCCCCTTCGCCCAGGGTTCGGGTGCGCTCCAGGAGACGGACCATGGCTTCGGCGATGGCGTCGTCGTCCACGGTGACGATGGCATCCACATGCTGCGCGACGACCTCCCGGGGGCACCGGCCGGCCACTTTCACCTTGATACCGTCGGCGATGGTGTGAGCTTCCGCCGGTACCGGATCAATGCCGCCGTCGGCGAGGAAGTGACGCCAGGGGGCCACGGCATCGGCCTGGACGCCGACAATCCGCACCTCGGGCCGCTGACTCTTGACTGCCAGGGCGATGCCCGCCAATAGCCCCCCGCCGCCCAGGGGAACAACGATCTGCCCAACCTCCGGCAGTTGTTCCAGAATCTCCAGTCCTACGCCGGCCTGGCCGGCGATGATTTCCCAGTCGTCGTAGGGATGGATCAGGCTGCCCCCCGATTCCTGGGCCAAAGACTCGGCGGCCTGTCGCGCGTCTTCCAGGGTGCTTCCCTGTAGTACCACCCTGGCCCCCAGGCTCCGGCACGCCTCGACCTTCGTCAGCGCCGCATTGACCGGCATGACGACGGTGGCCGCAAGCCCCGCCTCCCGCGCTGCCCGGGCCACTCCCTGGGCGTGATTGCCGGCGGACGCGGCCACGACCCCCTGAGCCCCCTGACCCCGATCCAATAGACAGGCAATCTTGTAGCTCGCCCCTCGCAGCTTGAAGGAGCCGGTGCGCTGGAGATTTTCCAGTTTGAAGTAGATCGACGCCCCCAACTCCCGGGAAAGCGGTTCGTTCGCCCACAGCGGCGTCGCGAGAACGAGGTCGGCAATTCGCGCACGGGCGCGCTGGAGGGTGGCAAGATCGGGTAGTTCGGTGCAGGCCGGCATGGCAGGCTCCTGGAACGATGGCGAAGCGGGTGCCTCAAGACGCACGATACGGCGGCTCCGGATCGGCGACAATGGGCACCTCGTCTCCCGCAACACCGACCATGGACTGCCGTCCCCATTGCGGCGCCTGCTGCATCGCGCCTTCCATCTCGTCCCTCGCCAAGCCGGCCGGAGACCCATGCCGCCACCTCAGCCCGGAGATGGCCTGTACGCTCTTCGGCCTGCCCGAACGCCCGGCCTGTTGCTCGGGACTGCAACCGAGCACCGAGATGTGCGGCAACTCGCGGCAAGAGGCCCTGGCGTGGCTGGCCGCGCTAGAGCGATTGACCCAACCCGGCTAGAATGCGGCCTCCCCAACCGGAGCCCCCATGGATACTCTGCTGCTGATCAAGGCCCTCATCCTCGGTATTGTCGAGGGCCTCACCGAATTTCTCCCGATTTCGTCCACCGGTCACCTGATCCTCGCGGGCGATCTGCTGAATTTCAACGATGAGCGCGGCAAGCTCTTCGAAATCGTCATCCAGTCCGGCGCCATCCTGGCGGTGGTATGGGAATACCGGGAAAAACTGCTGTCCGTCTCCCGGCGCGTGTTCAGCGATGCCGACGCCCAACGCTTCGTCCTCAACGTGGCCATCGCCTTCGTTCCCCTCGCGGCCCTTGGGCTCCTGTTCGGCAAGGCGATCAAGGCCCACCTTTTCATCCCCCTCACCGTGGCCGCCACCTTCATTCTCGGCGCCTTCGTCATCCTGTGGGCGGAGAAGCGCGAACACCGCATCCGCGTCGAATCGGTGGACGACATGAACTGGCTGGACGCCCTCAAGCTTGGAATCGCCCAGGCCTTCGCCCTCATTCCGGGCACTTCCAGGTCGGGCGCGACCATCATCGGCGGCATGCTCTTCGGCTTGTCCCGCAAGGCGGCCACCGAGTTTTCCTTTTTCCTCGCCATCCCCACCCTGATCATCGCCAGCCTCTACCAGCTCTACAAGGAACGGGCGCTCCTCAGTGCCGACGACCTCGGCATGTGGGGAGTCGGATTCGTCGCCGCCTTCGTCTCCGCCTTCCTCTGCGTGCGCTGGCTGCTGCGTTATATCTCCAGTCACGACTTCACGGTCTTCGCCTGGTACCGCATCGCCTTCGGTATCGTCGTCCTGGCCACCTGGCAGTTTGGCGTCGTCGAGTGGACGGCGCATTGAAGCCCAGGCGCAAGCGTCTGGCGGGATTTCCGACCTATTGCGCCCCACGCCCTTGCCCACCCTGATCTACCTGCACGGTTTCTGCTCTTCGCCGGCCTCCTGGAAGGCCCGGGTGCTGGCGGAGGTTTTGGACAACCGGGGTCTCGGCCACCGCCTCGTTTGCCCGGCCCTGCCCCCTATCCCCGACCAGGCGCTCGCCTGCGTCGAAGCCATCCTCGCCGAAACCGCGGGGACGGTCACCCTGGCGGGCAGTTCCCTGGGCGGTCACTATGCCACCTGGCTTGCCGAAAAGCACGGCCATAGGGCGGTCCTGATCAATCCTGCGGTGATCCATCGCCTCGACCCGCAGCGTTTTCTGGGCGAGCACGCCAATTTCCACACCGGCGAGCGCTTCTCCTTCACCGTCGCCCATGCTGCCCAATTGGCGGCGCAATCCGTACCGGCACCGAACCCGGAACGCTACCTGCTCCTGGTCGAGACGGGTGACGAAGTCCTCGACTATCGCCACGCCGTCGAGCACTACGCCGGCTGCCGGCAGATCGTCGTCGCAGGCGGCGACCACAGCTTCACGAAGTTTCCCGAATTCATCCCGCAAATCCTTGAATTCGCTGGGCTATAATCCGGCGATGCACGTATTGTTTGAAGAAGAAGGGTCCTTCAAGACCGGTACCGTCCTGACCGACAACGACAGCTCGTTGCAGGTCGAAATGGCTTCGGGGAAACGCAGCAAGATCAAGGCGGCAACGGTTCTCCTGCGATTCGAAAAGCCTGCGGCGGCAAGCCTGCTCGAAGCGGCCGAACCGATAGCCGGTGGCATCGAACCGGATTTCCTCTGGGAGTGCGTCAATGACGGCGAATTTTCGTTTCTGGATTTTGCCCGCGACTACTTCGGCCATGACCCCGGCCCGATCGAAGCGTCGGCGGTCTTGCTTGCCCTTCAGGCAGCGCCCCTCTATTTTCACCGCAAGGGCAAGGGCCGCTTCAAGAAAGCCCCTCCTGACATTCTCGCGGCTGCTTTGGCCGCTCTTGAAAAAAAGCGTCAACAAGCGCTCGCCATCGAGCGCTGGGTCGAGGAGCTGAAGGCCTTCCGCCTGCCGCCGGAAATTGGCGCGCTGACCGATTCGCTCCTTTACTCCCCTGATCGCAACAAGCCGGAGACCAAGGCCTTTGAGGCAGCCTGTGGCGAAACCGGCCTTTCCGCGGCCCAATTGCTCTTCAAGTGCGGCGCCGTCAAGTCTGCCTATCATCTCCACTACAGGCGCTTCCTGGTTGAACAGTTCCCTCGCGGCACCGGATTTCCTGCTCTGGAAGCCCCGGTTTCGCCAGACGACCTCCCCCGGGCCGATGTGCGCGCTTTTTCCATAGACGACGCCCACACGACGGAAATCGACGACGCCCTTTCGGTGACGCGGCTGCCCGGCATAGGCACCCGCATCGGCATCCATATCGCCGCTCCCGGCCTCGCCATCCTGCACGGCTCCCCCCTGGACGGCGTTGCGCGGGCACGGCTGTCCACCGTCTATATGCCCGGCAACAAGATCACCATGCTGCCGGATGCCGTGGTCGAGCGCTATACCCTTGCCGGCGGCGTCGATTGCCCGGCCGTTTCACTCTATCTAACGGTGAGCGAGTCCCTCGAAATCCTCAGTCACGAATCCCGGCTGGAACGGGTGCACATCGCGGCCAACCTCAGGCACCATGAGGTCGAACCCTGGTTCAACGCCGAAACGGTGAGCGGCCCGCTGCCCGACAAGGCCTTCAAGGACGAATTGCTCCATCTCTGGCACTTCGCCAACGCCTGCGAAGGACGCCGCGGGAAACCCTCGGCGGTCCAGGGGATCAACGACTATAACTTCGCCATCGAAGGCGATCTCGCTCATCCCGATTCCTGTCGCGTCGAAATCACCGAGCGCAAGCGTGGCAGCCCTTTGGACAAATTGGTCGCCGAATTGATGATCGTTGCCAATTCCACCTGGGGAGGCGTACTGGCGGAGAGGAATGTCGCCTGCCTCTACCGTGCCCAGACCCAGGGCAAGGTGCGCATGACCACCTCGCCGCTGCCCCACGAGGGCCTGGGAGTTGCGCAATACGCCTGGATGACTTCGCCGCTGCGCCGGTACTGCGATCTTGTCAATCAATGGCAGCTGATTGCCTGCCTCAAGGGCGAAACCCCGGCCTTCGCCCAGAAATCCGCCGAACTGTTCGCTGCGATGCGGGATTTCGAAGTGACCTACGCCGCCTACGGGGAATTCCAGCGCCTCATGGAGCGCTACTGGTGCCTGCGCTGGCTGCAACAGCGATCCGCCGAGGGCGTCGATGCCACGGTACGCCGCGAGCAGTCGGTCAAGCTCGACCACCTCCCCCTGGTGCTGCGAGTACCCTCGCTACCCGCCGACCTGATGCCGGGGCAGCGGGTGCGACTGGCCATTGAGTCCATCGACCTCCTCGGGCCCGATCTGAGCTGCCGTTTCGTCGAAACCTTGGCCGATAGCGATACCATCGGCGCGGAGGACGAGGAGGAACAGTGAGCGCGGCCGCTCTCGCCTTGTCCCCTGCGACCCCGAGCAGCCGCCCCCTCGGAGTGGCGATGGCCCTTTCGGCGGCGGCCCATGGCGCCCTGATCCTGGGCCTGGGATTCGCCTACCCGGACACCGCCAAGACGCTGCGCGATCGCGCCCTGGACATCATCCTGGTCAACGCCAAGTCGGCGACCAAGCCTAAGGACGCCCAAGCCCTGGCCCAGAGCCATCTGGACGGTGGCGGCAATACCGATGAGAACCGCAGGGCCAAGACCCCCCTGCCGCCGACCCGGCAGCAAACGCCCGGCAGCGACGTCGAGCAGATGCAGCGTCGCGTCCAGGACCTGGAAGCTCGCCAGCAGCAACTCCTGACCGAAGCCCGCACGATGCGGACCGTCGCCCCGGCCCCCGCCGGAGAGGATCGCAATGTGCCCGCCCCCAACACCAGCGGCCTCGACCTGGTCGAAGCCGCCCGTGCCATGGCCCGGCTGGAGGGGGAGATCAACAAGACCGTCGATGAATACAGCAAGCGCCCGCGCAAGCGCTTCATCGGCGCCCGTGCCGAGGAATACCGGTTTGCCCAGTACATCGAGGACTGGCGCCAGAAGGTCGAGCGGGTCGGTACGCTCAACTATCCCGATGCTGCTCGGGGCAAGCTTTACGGTTCCCTGGTGCTCACCGTGTCGATCAATGCCGACGGCAGCGTCGGCCGGATAGACATCAACCGTTCTTCCGGCCACAAACTCCTTGACGACGCAGCCCGCCGCATCGTCCAGATGGCGGGTCCCTACGCCGCCTTTCCCCCGGATATCCGGAAGGACACGGACATCCTCGAAGTCACGCGGACCTGGTATTTCACCCAGGGAGACAGTCTCGAAACCAAAGCAAAATGAGCCGCCGCCGAATCCCGGGATACCACCGCTTCCCTTAAGATAGGGCTAGGCTAGCATGGCCGCGCAGCGGTTCAGGTTCTTGCGCGCGTCCCGTCGCCCTACCGACCCGGAGCCCAATTCACCATG
Source organism: Azonexaceae bacterium (assembly GCA_009469685.1). The sequence continues at coordinate 7,039 of SSTA01000177.1, forward strand.
ACTGACCGTTACGCCGTTTTCGGCAATCCCATCGGGCATTCCAAGTCGCCCGCCATCCACGCCGCCTTCGCAGCCCAGGCCAGGCAGAGTCTGACCTACGAGGCCATCCTCGCGCCCCTGGACGGTTTTGCCAAAGCCGTCGCCGACTTCGCCGCCGCCGGCGGGCGGGGTGCCAATGTGACCGTGCCTTTCAAAGAGGAGGCCCATCGCCTTGCCACCCGCCTGACGCCGCGGGCGGTCCGCGCCGGAGCAGTGAATACGCTGAGCTTCGAGACCGAAGGGATCGTCGGCGACAACACCGACGGCGCCGGGCTCGTAACGGACATTGGCCAGAATCTGGCGTTTCCCCTGGCTGGTCGCCGGGTGCTCCTTCTGGGGGCCGGCGGCGCAGCCCGAGGAGCCATCGGACCGCTCCTCGACGCCGGCATTGCCCAACTGACCGTAGCCAACCGCAGCCCCGGCCGGGCTCACGAACTCGCCCGGCTGTTCGCGGCCCATGGCAATGTCGTTGGCTGCGGACTCGGCGAGATTGCCGGCAGCTTCGACCTGGTGATCAATGCCACCTCGGCCAGCCTGGCCGGAGAAGCTTTGATTCTTCCGGCCGGCACTTACGCCCCCGGAGCTTTGGCCTACGACATGATGTACGGCCCCAGCGGGACGCCCTTCCTCGCCGCCGCCAGCCGACAGGGCGCGGCAAGGATCGCCGACGGCCTGGGCATGCTGGTCGAGCAGGCAGCAGAGGCCTTTCTCCACTGGCGCGGCATCCGCCCGGACACGGCTCCGGTACTGGCTGACCTACGGGCGCGGATTTCCGCCCCATGAAGCGTTTGGGCCGCTGGCTCAAGTGGGGCCTGCTCGGAATCCTCGGCGTCCTGTTCGCCTACCAGCTCTGGCTCCTGGGCTGGGTCCTGTTTTGGGGCCACTTCGACCCCGGGACCACCCGTTTCATGGAAATCCGGCTGGCCGAGCTGCAGGCGAAACGCCCCGACGCGCGCCTGCAGCAGCAATGGGTGCCCTACGCCCGCATTTCCGCCCATCTCAAGCGGGCGATCATCGCCGCGGAAGATGCCAAGTTCGTCGATCACGAGGGGTTCGACTGGGAAGGCATCCAGAAGGCCATGGAAAAGAATCAGAAGCGTGGCCGCATCGTCGCCGGCGGATCGACCATCACCCAGCAATTGGCCAAGAATCTCTTCCTGACCCCCCAGAAATCCCTGCTGCGCAAGGCCGAGGAGGCCGTCATCACCCTGATGATCGAAACCTGCTGGGACAAGCGGCGCATCTTCGAGGTCTACCTCAACGTCATCGAATGGGGAAACGGCATTTTCGGTGCCGAGGCGGCTGCCCGACACTATTACGGAGTCTCCGCAGCACAGCTGTCGCCGGAGCAGGCGGCAAGGCTCGCGGGTATGGTGCCCAACCCGCGTCTTTACGATCGCAACCCCAACCTACCGGGACTGGGGCGCAAGGCGGCCATCATCCTGGCGCGCATGGCGTCCGCCGAAATCCCCTGAATTCCCGCTGACCCCGTGGCACCCCGCCGCCGATGCTAGAATTCGGGCTCCCTTGCGGCGGCGCACCATGAGCGAAGAGTCCCCCCTCACCGATACCGAAGACTTGCAGGAGCGCCTCGCCGAGGTGCAGACCCTGCTTGCCCGGCACAAACTGGTTGAGGACCTGGTACACCGCCAGGAAATGCCGCGCCACGACCTGGTCGAGGGTCTGGTGCATCAGCAGCATCTGGTCGAACTCCAGAAAAAGCTGGACCCCATGCATCCTGCCGACGTCGCCTTCATCCTGGAGGCCCTGCCGCTGGATGAACGACTGATCGCCTGGGATCTGGTCAAGGCCGAGCGGGAAGGGGAAATCCTCCTGGAGGTCTCCGACGCCGTTCGGGAGTCGTTGATCGAGTCCATGGGCCGCAACGAATTGGTGGCGGCCGCCGAAACCCTCGATACCGACGAACTTGCCGACCTGGCCCCCGACCTGCCGCAAGAGGTCATCGCCGACGTCTTCCAGTCCCTCTCGGTGGAGGAGCGGGAAAAACTGCGGGCGGCGATGTCCTACCCGGACGATTCGGTGGGCGCCATCATGGACTTCGACATGGTCACCGTGCGGGAAGACGTGACCCTGGAAGTGGTGCTGCGCTACCTGCGCCTGTTCGACGAATTGCCCGACCACACCGACCAACTCTTCGTCGTGGACCGGGAGGACCACCTGAAGGGCGTCCTGCCCCTCAACATCCTCCTGGTCAACGACCCGGATGCCGGAGTCGGCACCCTCATGCAGGCCGACTTCATCGAGCTGGAACCGGACGATTTCGCCGAAGAAGCGGCCAGGGCTTTCGAGCGCTACGACCTGGTCTCGGCTCCAGTCGTCGATCCGGACGGGAGGCTGGTCGGGCGGGTGACGGTGAACACCGTTGTGGACGTGATCCGCGAAGAGGCGGAAAGCGAGCAACTGGCCCAGGCCGGCTTGAAGGAAGAGGAAGACATTTTCGCCTCGGTTTGGGATTCGGTGAAGAACCGCTGGTCCTGGCTGGCCATCAACCTGGTGACTGCCTTTGTCGCTTCGCGGGTGATCGGCGCCTTCGAGGGCTCCATCGAGAGGCTGGTGGCTTTGGCAGCCCTGATGCCCATCGTCGCCGGAATCGGCGGCAATTCGGGCAATCAGACCATCACCATGATCGTCCGCGCTATCGCCATGGGTCAGGTCCAGCCCGATGCGACGCGCCGGCTGCTGCGCAAGGAGCTGGGCGTCGCCTTGATCAACGGCCTGCTGTGGGGCAGCCTGCTCGGCTTCCTCGCCTGGTGGCTCTACGGCAGCGTCAAGCTTGGCTTGGTCATGACGGCCGCCATGACCCTCAATTTGCTCCTCGCCGCTTCGGCCGGAGTCGCGATTCCACTGCTACGGCAGAGATTGGGGGCCGACCCGGCCGTCGGCAGCTCGGTGATGATCACCGCCCTCACCGATTCGGGCGGCTTCTTCATCTTCCTGGGCCTGGCGACCCTCTTCCTGATGTGACGATTTCCGGACCTGTCAGTCCGGCGTTACCCACTTGAGGCCGACGATGCCGGCGACGATCAGGCCGATGCAGACCAGCCGCGCCACTTCCCGGGATTCGGCAAACAAGAGCATGCCCAGCAGGGCGGTGCCGACGGCGCCGATACCGGTCCACACTGCATAAGCCGTTCCCAACGGCAGGGTCCTGAGAGACAGGCCCAGCAAGACGACGCTGGCCACCATGGCGACGACGGTCCCGACGCTGGGCCAGAGGCGGGAAAAACCCTCGGTGTATTTGAGCCCCACCGCCCAGGCCACCTCGCAGAGCCCCGCCAGGAGGAGTACGGCCCAGGCGCTGCCGCTGCTCACTTGAGACCGGCGAAATAGGCGTCCGCCGCCGCTACCGTGCCGGCGATATCGGCGTCGCCGTGGGCGGCCGAGACGAACCCGGCTTCGAAGGCGGAGGGGGCGAAATAGTGGCCGGCGTCCAGCATGGCATGGAAGAAGCGGTTGAAGGCCTCCTTGTCGCAGGCGAGGACCGCATCGTAGGTCGCCGGGCAGGCGTCGGCGAAGTAAAGGCCGAACATGCCCCCGACGTTCTGGGCCGCAAAGGACACTCCATGTTGCTTCGCCGCGGCCACCAGCCCTGCGCACAGCGATTTCGTCCTGGCGGTCAGGGCTTCGTAGAACCCCGGAGCCTGGACGAGCCTAAGCGTCGCCAGACCGGCGGCCACCGCGACCGGATTCCCCGACAGCGTTCCCGCCTGGTAGACCGGCCCCAGCGGGGCGATCTTTTCCATGATTTCCCGCCTGCCGCCGAAGGCCCCCACCGGCATGCCGCCGCCAATGACCTTGCCGAAAGTGGACAGATCGGGGGTGATGCCGAAGAGCCCCTGGGCGCTCTCAAGGCCGACCCGGAAACCGGTCATCACCTCGTCGAAGATGAGGACTGCGCCGTGTTTCGCGGTCAGCTCCCGCATCGCCTTGAGGAACTCGGCAGTCGGCGCGATCAGGTTCATGTTGCCCACCACCGGCTCGACGATCACGGCTGCGATACGGCCGCCGTGGGTGGCGAAGGCGTCGGCCAGCTGCTGCGGGTCGTTGTAGGCCAACACCAGGGTGTGCTGGGCGAGATCTGCCGGTACGCCGCCGGAAGAGGGATTGCCAAAGGTCAGCGCCCCGGAACCTGCCTTGACGAGGAGGCTGTCGGAATGGCCGTGGTAGCACCCCTCGAATTTGATCAACAGATCGCGGCCGGTGTATCCGCGCGCCAGCCGGATGGCGCTCATGGTCGCTTCAGTACCGGACGAGACCAGGCGCACCATGTCCATGGACGGCACCAGGGTGCAGAGCAAATCCGCCATCTCGACTTCGCGCTCGGTGGGTGCGCCGAAGGACAAGCCGTCGGCGGCCGCCTCGGTCACCGCTTGTAGCACCTCGGGATGGCCATGGCCGAGGATCATCGGGCCCCAGGAGCCGACGTAATCCGTGTACCACTTGCCGTCGGCATCCTGCACTTGCGCCCCCCTGGCCTTCTGGAAGAAGCGGGGAACGCCGCCCACCGAACGGAAAGCGCGCACGGGTGAATTGACACCCCCGGGGATGTGTCGCTGGGCGCGTTCAAACAGTTGCTGGTTGCGGGAGATCATGAAAGGGAATCCTCGAACAGGCGTTGATAGGCGAATGCCCGGACGGTAAGGTCGGGAGCACTGAAAAGGTCGGTGATGACAGCCAGCAGGTCGGCTCCGGCGGCGATCGCCAGGGGGGCGTTCGCCAGGGTGACGCCGCCGATCGCGCATGCGGGGAGAGCGAGTTCCCGGCGGCAGCGGGCGAAGAGTTCCAGAGGGGCGACGACGGCTTTCGGCTTGGTGGGTGAAGGAAAGACGGCGCCAAAGGCAACATAGTCGGCACCCGCGGCGCACGCCTTGCGGGCAAGGTCGAAGTCGTCGTGGCAAGTGACGCCGACGATGGCGCCCGCGGGCAATCGCTCCCGTGCCGCAGCCGGATCGCCGTCTCCCTGCCCGAGGTGGACCCCTGCCGCGCCGACGGCCCCGGCCAATTCGACATCATCGTTGATCACGAGCGCCGCCCCCCGGCGCCGACACAGGTCCGCCAAAGCCTCCCCCCGCTGCCGCCTCTCAGACGGCTCCGAACGCTTGTCCCGATATTGGAGCCAGCGGCATCCGCCGGCAAGCACGGCGGATGCCGCGGCAAGCAAATGCGCCCCATCGGACTCGTCGGGGGTGATGGCATAAAGGCCGCGCAGAATTTCAGGCATCTGGCGCCGGAGGGGCGTCTTCATCCTCCCTCGCCCAGAATAGGCGGTCGGGAACGAATTGCCCCATGCCGGGACGGAAAGCACCGGACAGAGTGCGCCAGGTATAGTCCTGGGCATCGCGAACCGCCTCCTCCAGGTCGGCACCGGACGCGATGCAGGCGGCGATGGCCGAAGCGAGGGTACAACCGGAACCATGGTAGCTCCCGGGCAGGCGGTCCCAGGAATCGCGGCGGATCAAGCCCGCCTCCCCGAAAAGCTGGTTGACCACCTGGGGCGTGTTTTCGTGGGTTCCCGTGATGAGTATGTGCTGAGCGCCGAG
>SSTA01000003.1 GCA_009469685.1 Azonexaceae bacterium
ACCCGCCTGGTACGTGGTGGTCGAGCCGGGGATTCAGGTACCGACCGCAGCGATATTCTCGGCGCCCGAACTGCGTCGGGACGCCCCTCCCCTGCGGGCAGCGGACTGGCGCCCGGGCCAGGGCAGCAATGATCTCGAGCCCATCGCTTGCGGGCGCTTCCCGGCCGTCGCCGAAGCCTTGAGGGCTTTGCGGGCAGTGGCGCCGCGGGCGCTGATGACCGGATCCGGCGCCTGCGTCTTTGCCGAGTTCGACGACCCGGCAGCCGCCGCCCGGGCGCATGCCGCACTTGCAGGCCGATTCACCGCCTGGGTGGCGGCCGGCCTGGACCGACATCCCCTCGCGGGCTTAGACTGACACCGATTCGACCTTGCCCCTTACGCCCACCATGAACGTCTCGACCACCCTCGCCGGCAATGGCGCCATCCTCGTCCTTTCCGGCCGCTTCGATTTCTCCGCCCATCGGGATTTCCGCGGCGCTTACAAAGCACTCCTCGACAATCCGGAGGTAAAGGAAATGCTGGTGGATTTCAGCAAGGTCGATTACATGGACAGCTCCGCGCTGGGCATGCTCCTGCTGCTCCGCCAGGGTGCCGAAGACGCCGGCAAGACGGTTCGACTCCGCCCCGGCGAAGGCGCCGTGCGCAAAGTCCTCGAAATCGCGAATTTCGCCAAGATATTCGGCTTCGCGTGACCGCTCCAGCCCGCCTTCGCGGGCGCGAGTGGTATGGATTTTCGAGGCGGCTTCCTGTATCATCCGCGCCTCGTTCGCACGGTGCCCCGTGGGAACGACCCGCTGGGGAGTCGCCAAGTTGGTCAAGGCACCGGATTTTGATTCCGGCATCCGAAGGTTCGAATCCTTCTTCCCCAGCCATCCAGTTTTCCTCGGGCAGGCCGCAAACCTGCCCGAGCGCGCTTCTGGCAGGGCCTGGCTGTTCCGGCCTCCGCCGCAGGGAATTTGATCGAAATGGCTTACAACAGTCTGATGGTCTTCACCGGCAACGCCAACCCCAAGTTGGCCTCCGATGTGGCCAAGCACCTGAATGTCGACCTTGGCCGCGCCAACGTCGGCCGCTTTTCCGACGGCGAAGTCAGCGTCGAGCTCCAGGAGCACGTCCGTGGCCGCGACATCTTCGTCCTGCAATCGACCTCGGCTCCCTGCAACGACAACCTCATGGAATTGCTGGTGGTGGTCGATTCCCTCAAGCGCGCCTCAGCCGGCCGCATCACCGCCGCCATCCCCTATTTCGGCTACGCCCGCCAGGATCGCCGGCCGCGTTCGTCGCGGGTCTCCATCGCCGCCAAACTGGTGGCCAATATGCTGGCTGCCGCCGGCGTTGACCGCGTCCTGACCATGGACCTGCACGCCGAGCAGATTCAGGGGTTTTTCGATATCCCCGTCGATAACATCTACGCGCTGCCCATCCTGCTCGACGACATCAAGAAGCAGAATTTCGAAAATCCCCTGGTCGTTTCCCCGGACCATGGCGGCGTGGTGCGCGCCCGCTCCCTGGCCAAGCGCCTCGAATGCGACATGGCGATCATCGACAAACGGCGTCCCAAGGCCAATGTGTCGGAAGTGATGAACATCATCGGCGAGGTGCATGGTCGTACCTGCATCATCATGGACGACATGGTCGACACCGCCGGCACCCTGTGCAAGGCTGCCACGGCGCTGAAGGAAAACGGGGCCAGACAGGTCGTCGCCTACTGCACCCATCCCGTTCTGTCGGGGCCTGCGGTGGAGCGGGTCAACGGGTCCGACCTGGATTCCCTTGTGGTGACCGACACCATCCCGCTGCGGGACGACGCCGCCGCTTCGCCGCGGATTCGCCAGCTTTCGGTGGCCGAATTGATGGCCGAAACCATACGCCGCATCAGCAACGACGATTCCGTCTCGTCTTTGTTCATCGACTGATTTTCTCAACCCCCTGCTCTGGTCGCGGAGCAGGATTCAACTCTGGAGTCATCATGCAATTTGAACTCAACGCGCAACAGCGCACGCTGCAGGGATCGGGTGCGAGCCGCCGCCTGCGCCGTGCCGGCAAAGTACCGGGCATCGTCTATGGCGGATCGGCCGCTCCGCTGGCCATCGAACTGGACCACAACAGCCTGCTCCTCGGATTGAAGAAGGAAGCCTTCCACTCTTCCATCCTCAACCTCGTCATCGACGGCAAGAAGGAACAGGTCCTGCTTCGCGACACCCAGGTGCATGCCTACAAGCCCCTGGTCCTGCATGTGGATTTCCAACGGGTCGACGCCACCCACGAACTGCACATCAAGGTGCCGCTCCACTTCGTCAACGAAGACATCGCCCCCGGCGTCAAGCTGTCTGGCGGCCTGGTGAACCACATCCTGACCGAAGTCGACATTCACTGCCTGGCGAAGGACCTGCCCGAGTTTATCGAAGTGGACGTCGGCGGCCTCAAGGTCGGCGAAAACCTTCACGTTTCCCAACTCAAACTGCCCAAGGGGGTCAAGGCCGTCCAGCACGGTTCCGATGATCCTATCGTCGTCGGTGTCGTCGGCAAGGGTGGCACCGAAGAAGGAGCCGAAGGCGAAGCTCCTGCCGCCGCCTGAGCGGCTTCGCCTGAGCAAAGGCCGCCGCTGGCTCTCGGCCCCGGCGGCCTTCTTGCGTCATAGCCCTCCACCATGCCCTCCGCCCCCCGCCTGATCGTCGGCCTCGGCAACCCCGGCGGCGAATACGAGGCGACTCGCCACAATGTCGGCTTCTGGTTCGTGGACCGGCTGGCCGAACGACTGCGGGTCAGCCTCGCCCCCCAGGCGAAGTTCTTCGGCCGCGCGGCACGCTCCGGCGATCAGTGGCTGCTGCAGCCGACCACCTTCATGAACCGCTCGGGCCAGGCGGTGGCGGCCCTGGCCCAATTCTACAAACTGGCCCCGGAGGAAATCCTGGTGATCCATGACGACCTCGATCTGCCCCCCGGAGGTATCCGTCTCAAACTGGGCGGCGGCAACGGGGGGCACAACGGTCTCAAGGATATCCAGGCCCGCCTGGGCACTCCGGATTTCTGGCGACTCCGGCTGGGCATTGGTCACCCCCGCAGCCTGGGCCTCGATCAGGCCGTGGTCGATTTCGTCCTCCACCCCCCAAGGGCCGACGAAATGCCGGCAATCGAGCAGGCCCTGGACCGCTGCCTTGCAGTCTGGCTACCCCTGTCTGCCGGGGACTATGGGGCTGCCCAGCGGGAATTGCACGGGAAAACCCAGTGAATGGCGGAAGCTGAGACGGGAATGGCAGTCCCCATGGCCCATCCCGTTCCACTCCTCCTCTCACCCATCAATCGAGGAAACCATGTCTCTCAAATGCGGTATCGTCGGCCTGCCCAACGTGGGCAAATCCACCCTGTTCAATGCCTTGACCAAAGCGGGGATCGAGGCGGCCAACTATCCTTTCTGCACCATCGAGCCCAATGTCGGCATTGTCGAGGTGCCCGACCCCCGTATCGCTGCACTCGCTAGCATCGTCAAGCCCCAACGGGTCGTCCCGGCAGTGGTCGAGTTCGTCGACATTGCCGGCCTGGTCGCTGGCGCGTCCAAAGGCGAAGGCCTGGGCAACCAGTTCCTCGCCAATATCCGCGAAACCGACGCCGTCGTCCATGTGGTCCGATGCTTTGCCGACGACAACGTGGTCCATGTCTCAGGCAGCGTGGACCCGATCCGCGATATTGAGATCATCGATACCGAACTGGCGCTGGCCGACCTCGCCACCGTGGACAAGGCCCTGAACCGCTACCGCAAACCGGCCAACGCTGGCGACAAGGAGGCCAAGTTGCTGGTGGCGGTGTTGGACAAGTGCTACGCCCAACTCGATCAGGGCCGCCCGGTGCGCGCCCTGGACCTCGCCAAGGAGGAGTGGGCCAATCTGAAGCCCTTCTGCCTGATCACTGCCAAGCCGGTCCTCTACGTTGCCAATGTTGCCGAAGGCGGCTTCGAGGGCAATCCGCTCCTGGATGCGGTGCGCAAGCACGCGGCGACGGAGAAAGCGGAAGTAGTCCCCGTTTGCGCGGCCATCGAATCGGAAATCGCCGACCTGGACGACGAAGAGAAGCAGATCTTTCTCGCCGACCTGGGCCTCGACGAGCCTGGCCTCAATCGTCTGATCCGTGCCGGATACCGGATCCTCGGCCTGGCCACCTATTTCACCGCCGGCGTCAAGGAAGTGCGCGCGTGGACCATCCACCAGGGCGATACCGCCCCCCAGGCGGCCGGCGTGATCCATACCGACTTCGAGCGGGGTTTCATCCGTGCCCAGACCATCGCCTACGACGACTTCGTCGCCTGCAAGGGCGAATCCGGAGCCAAGGAAGCGGGCAAGATGCGTTCGGAAGGCAAGGATTACGTGGTCCAGGATGGCGACGTGATGAATTTCCTTTTCAATGTATAGTGGCGAAAAACGCCAGAAGCCCAACTGCGCTTCCGGTGTTTTCTGCAACAGGCGAGAGCGAGGACCATGGAGGCGGAACAGAATCCGGACGATAGCGAGGAAATCATCGGCGGGGCATCCCTAGACTTCGACCCCCTGGATGACGCCGTCGCTCGGACGCTCGATCCCGAGGTCCTGGCCCGCTGCTTTTCCCAGGCACTCGACGCCGTCCTGGTTACCGATGGCGAGAATCGCATCGTCGCGATCAATGCCTCTTTTTCCCGCATGACCGGCTACGGCCTGGCGGAAATCCGCGGCCGGGATCCCAGAATCTTCGCTTCCGGCCTCACCGCCGCGGACACCTTTCGGGCCATGTGGCGCGAGCTGGAGCAATGCGATTATTGGCAGGGAGAAATCTGGGACCGCCGCAAGGATGGCACGCTCTATCCCAAATGGATGACGGTTTCCGCGATCCGGGACGATGCGGGCAAGGCTCGGTACTACGTGGCGATCTTCACCGACATCAGCGAGAAACGGGAAGCCTCGGAGCGCATTGCCCATCTCGCCACCCACGATGCGCTGACCCAGTTGCCCAATCGCTTTGCCCTGGAAAGTCAGCTTCAACTGGCGATCAACTCCTCCCAGCGTACCGGCCATCAATTGGCGGTTTTGCTCATCGACCTCGATCGATTCAAGACCATCAACGATTCCCTCGGTCATCATGTGGGAGACGCGGTCCTGGTCGAAGTCGCGCGGCGGCTCAAGGAGTGCGTCCGTTCCAGCGACATCGTCTCCCGCCTGGGGGGCGACGAATTCGTTGTCGTCCTTCCCGAAATCGACAGCGCCATGACTGCCGGCTCAATCGCCAGCAAGATTCTCCGCAATCTTTCCGATCGCTGCACTGTCGCGGGCCATGACCTGTACACCACGCCCAGCATCGGAATCAGCCTCATGCCGGGGGACGGTAACGATCCCGAGACCTTGATCCGCAACGCGGACGTCGCGATGTACCACGCCAAGACGGCCGGTCGCAACAATTGCCAGTTCTTCGCCTCCCGCATGAATGAAGCCTCGGCGGAGCGCCTCACTCTGGAAAACGCCCTGCGCGAAGCCTTATCGACGTCGAACCTGATCAGCGCGCAATTCTCCCTGCACTTCCAACCTCAGTACCACCTCGCCAGCCGCCGCATCATCAGCGTGGAGGCTCTGGCACGCTGGAACCATCCGATTCTCGGCTCCATACCCCCGGTGCGTTTCATCCCCCTCGCCGAGGAAACCGGACTGATCCAGGCCCTGGGGGACTGGGTATTCTGGGAAAGCTGCCGCCAGTTGCGGTCCTTCAAGGACCAGGGTATCGAAGTCCGGGTGGCGGTCAATCTCTCCGCCCAGCAGTTGCGCCACGAGGCCCTGCCCTCGGTGGTGCGGGGAGCTCTCGCCTGTTTCAGCCTCGATCCTTCCGACCTGGAGCTGGAAATCACCGAGAGCACCGCAATGCAGAATCCGGAACTCACGGTCCGCATCCTGGAGCAGTTGTCGGGCATGGGAATCATTCTTGCCATCGACGATTTCGGGACCGGTTACTCGTCTCTGGCCTATCTGAAGCATCTGCCCATCCAGCGGCTGAAGCTCGACCGTTCCTTCGTCAAGGATATCGAAACCGATATCAACGACGCCGCCATCTGTTCAGCCACGGTAGCGCTGGGACACAACCTGGGCCTCGAACTGGTGGCCGAAGGCGTGGAAACCGAGCCCCAGAAGGAATTCCTCACCCGATTGGGTTGCGATGTCCTGCAGGGCTTCCTTTACAGCCGGCCGTTACCGGCCGAAGCCATGGCCGACTTTCTGCGGAATCTCGCCAAGTAATTCGGCGCCCCCGCGGCAGGACTCAACGCTGAACCTTGCGCCATTCGGCCTCGAAGTAGCGCACCAGCACCTGGTTGTTCAACTGATTGACCTCGACGGGAACGCGCGCCATATCTGCAGGAAATTGGAACAGGGCTGCGGTGGTCTCCGGTGTGAGAAAGCGAGTTGGAATCGGGTAGGCCGCCGGAGGGACGTAGTTGCCGCGGCCAGCGAGCAGGAATCCCCACTCCCCAAAAGACGGCACCAGCGCATGGTAGGGACTGACCCGCAGGCCGACGCTCTCCAGGGTTTGCGCCACGCACCAGAAGGAGAGGCGAGCGTAGAGCGGCGAGGTCGATTGCACCACCAGGAGGCCAGTGGCCCCCAGGCGCTTTTCCAGAAGGCGATAAAAGGCGGCGGTATAGAGCTTGCCCAGCGCGAAATTGGACGGGTCGGGAAAATCGACGACGATGAAATCCCAGGTCTCGGCATGCTCCTCCAGCCATTGCAAGGCATCGGCATTGACCACTTGGACCCGGGGGGAGTGCAGCGAGCCGCCATTGAGGGCAACCAGGGTCGGAGCACTTGAAAAGAGGCGGGTCATGGCCGGATCGAGGTCAACCAGGGTCACTTGATCGATCTGGGGGTACTTGAGGACCTCCCGCAGGGCGAGGCCGTCGCCTCCCCCCAGGACGAGCACCCGGCGGGCGCCCGGCAGGCTGGCCAGCCCGGGATGCACGAGGGCTTCGTGATAGCGGTATTCGTCGTGGGAAGAGAACTGCAGGTTGTTGTTGAGGAACAGCCGCAGGTCGTCCCGCCAGCGGGTGACGACGATACGCTGGTAAGGCGTCGATTCGGTGTGGACGATCTCGTCGGCGTAGAGGTGGGCTTCGGCCAGGGTGGTCAGGGGACCGGCGGCGACCAGGCCGGTCGCCACGGCGAAAAACGCAGCCCAACACTGGGCGGTCAATGCCGGTCCGGCAGGCAGTCTGGCGCGAAAGAGGTGCACGGCCCACAAGGCGACAGCGATGTTGAGCAATCCGAAGAGCAGCCCGGTACGGACCAGTCCCAGGTGGGGCGCCAGCAGGAGGGGAAACAGGATAGACACCGCCAGGGCGCCAAGATAGTCGAAGGTCAGGACCTGGGAAACGAGATCCTTGAAAGCCAGTTCTCCCTTGAGAATGCGCATGACCAGAGGAATCTCCAAGCCCACCAGAACGCCCACCGCGAAAACCAGAAGATAGAGAAACAAGCGGAAAGGACCGGGCAGCCAGGCGAAAGCGAAAAACAGACCGACGGCGGAAAACCCTCCCAGAAGGCCGACCATCAATTCGATCTGGATAAAGCGGCGCACCAGATCCCGGGTCAGGTAGCGAGACAGCCAGGACCCCACCCCCATGGCAAAGAGGTAGGCACCGATCACGGTCGAGAACTGGGTGACCGAGTCTCCCAGGAGGTAGGACGACAGCGCTCCGGCGATCAGCTCGTAGGCGAGGCCGCAGGAGGCAACGACGAAGACCGAGGCGAGAAGGGCGTGCTGCAAGCGACGACCGGATTACTTGTGGTAGATGTGGCTGCTCCCGCTGCCGCCCGAGCGGCCGCCGGGGTTGGCCACGTCGTCGAAGAGGTTCCAGCCCTGTTTCTGGGCATAACCGAAGAACGAGAGAGCCGCCAAGCTTGCGATGAGGTAAAACTTCCGGAACATCAGTCGTCGTCCGAATCGTCCGAGGCTACGGGGGCATGGTCGCTTTCCGCCCAGCGGCGGACTTCGAAGGCCCCCCGCCGCAGGCGGGTAAAGATGGGGAAGATCGCCAGGAACAGCAAGACCAGGACGAAATTGGACCAGCCGGCGGAGCCGCTGGTCACCTCGACGCGGCTATGGACGTCCCGCGGCTCATCGGAGAAATCGGGATCGATCGCCAGGTAATAGGTTCCTGGCGGAATTCCCACGAAGACCACTTCGTCGCTGCGACTGCCTTCCGACCAGCTTTCGCCATCATCGACCCCTTCATAGTAGGAAACTTCGCGAAAAGCAGGCCAGGCTTCGCCGCTAACCTTATTGACCAGATTGACGCTGAGGCCGATCCAGTTGTTCGCGAGGTCGGTTTCGTTGGTCAGCACCAGTTTGCGCGTATTGGCCCGCACCTCGAACGGGTTGCTGGCCACGGTCTCCTCGTCCCGCAGAGGCTGGAAAGCGAGTTGCTGACGCAAGAGCACTTGCCCGCCACCGATAAACGCAAAATATGCCTGGAAAAGCGTTGCAAGAAGCAGGGCCAACCAGAACAACTTGCACACTCGCCCATGGGTTTCTTCCCAGGGATTCGGCTGGTTGGCATAGACCCCCACCGGCTTCGGCAGCCTTGCGGGCAAGCCAAAGGCGGTTTGGATGATCTCGGGCTCCACGTAGGCGCAGCGCGACCAGCTGAGTTCCTTGGCGGTGCGGTCGCGGGAAAGCATGAGGGGCGGCGCAACGAAATCAGCCACTGCGGATGTCTCACCGCGTCGCACCCGCCAGTTGAATTCCCCCTCGACCTGGAGGACTTCTGCCTTGCTGGTGGCGAAATGCTTGTAGCGCGCGCCTTCGTACTGCACATCCTGGAAATCGCTGCCCCCGGCAGGGTGATTGGAGAGCACGTCGACCACGTTCCAGTGCCCGTCGTATTCGGTCAGCCAGCGGTAGGTTCCCTGACCAGCCGCCAGGAGGTACTCGCCCCAGGCATAGGACACCCCCTCGCAGGTACTTTCCCGCACCATGAAACCGATGACTTCCACATCTCTACCGTCGAGTTTCCCCTTGCTTCCCAACGGAATGCGGGGCAAGTGGCGCTCATCCCTTTGACCAAGCGCTTTGGAGAGGAGCTTGAAATTGGTGGTGGATGTGTCGACCACCGCACCGCAACTGCTACATCCCACAGCCACAATGTCCTTGGATCGCGCTTGCATCGGCGAACCGCAAGCGGGGCAACGGAAGACCTGGGCGGTCACCGTGGGCTGAGGCATGGCCATGCCTTCCCGCAGATTCGCGAGCTTCAGGGCCTCTAAGGTGACCGGGGACCCGATAAACAGCAGCGGCGGCGTTTCCGAGTAATCCAGGGTGGCGAAATTGTCGCCGCAGCGCATATCGACCACCGGCGCCTTGTAGCCCGGCCCGACCTTGAAGGGCAGTTCGCCCTGACCGGCAACGCATTCGGCGTCCTCGATATTGGTCACGGTCCACGCCCGGCTGGCCAGGGTCAGGCGCCCGCCCGGGGCCATGGATTCGAACGCCGGCAGGGGTTCCCGTACCTGATGCAGGAAGGACACCACATATTCGCCATTGGCTTCGGAGAGCCAACCGGTACGCTGATCGTCAAAAAGCAGGTGCCACTCGTTCCAAAGTCCCTCGGAGTAGCGCAACTGGATGCGGCCGATCAGGGCGAAGTGTAGTCCCTGCCAGTTCCCCTCAGTTCCCAACTGCAGGGGCGAGCGATCCTCCGCCAGGGCCGCCATCTTGCCGATGTCTTCCAGCGCCTGGTCGTGGCGGACCAGAGTGCTCTGGCAGTATTCGCAGACGGCGAAGATCGACGCCGCCGACTTGAAGACGACGGGAGCTCCGCAGGAGGGACAGACGGCGGTCTGGGCCATGGTAGGGAGCGGACGGCGCGGGGCCGCCGCCGCTTAAACCAGTTTCTTGAGCAGCTCCGCTTTCTTGGCCTCGAATTCATCCTTGGACAAGATGCCTTTCTCCATCAACCCGTGGAGCTTTTCCAGGGTCGCCACGACGTCGTCGGCGGACGCCGCCGCGACCGCCGGCGCCGCAGCCGGGGCAGTCGCAGCCGCCGCGGGCTGCATGGCTTGCGCCATGGCTTGGCCCATCACCTGCCCGAATCCGACTCCGGCACCAACCCCAACGCCTAGTCCCGCCATCCCGCCTTCGTTCTGGGCGGCGAGGGGAATGCTGTTGGCGACCTGGTACTGGGTGAATTTGCCCATGTCGCCGATCATGTTCATGCCGATCTTCTGGTCGAGGATTTTCTGGAGTTCTTCCGGCAGGGAGACGTTCTGCACCACCAGGGAGTCCAGGGCCAGGCCGAAATCGGCGAAAACCGGGTCCATCTTGGCCTTGATCGCCTTGCCAAACTCGTCCTGGTTGGCCGCCATGTCGATGAAGGCCACGCCGGATTCGCCGAACAGGTCGGTCATGCCGGCGACCATGGTGTTCCGGAGCTGTCCTTCGAGTTCCTCCCGGGTATAGCGGTCGCGGGTTCCGGAGATCTTCTGGTGGAAGGCCTTGGGATCGACGATATGGTAGGAATAGATACCGAAGGCCCGCAGGCGGACGATGCCGAAGTCCTTGTCGCGAATGGTGATGGGGTTGGGCGTTCCCCACTTCTGATCCAGTTGGGTTCGGGTGGAGAAGAAATAGAGATCGGACTTGAAGGGGGATTCGAAGAGCTTGTCCCAGTTTTGCAGGTAGGTCAGCACTGGCAGCGTCTGGGTGGTCAGCTTGTGCATGCCGGGAGAGAACACGTCGGCCACCTTTCCCTCATTGACGAAGACCGCCATCTGGGATTCCCGCACCGTGAGGCTCGCGCCATACTGAATTTCGAAATCCTGCATGGGATAGCGCCAGGCGAGGACGCCGTCGCCCTCCTCGGTCCATTGCAAGATGTCGATAAATTGTTTCTTGATGAAGTCCATCAGTGCCATGGCGTTCTCCTTCCCGAATTAAACGATGCAGGCGGCGTTGATTAAGCCGATACCCAGCGACAATGAGGCGACGAAGACCCCGGAGGCGACTTTGCCCTGGGGGATATCCTGGGCGAGATTCGGCAGGGCCAGCCGAGCGGCCGCGAAGACCGCCAGTTGGATCACACAGGCCAGCACCCCCCAACCGGCCATGATGGCAAGGTTATGGCTTACCGCAATCGCCGTCGCCACCGGCAAGGCGATCCCCAGTACGGTTCCCGACAAACTCACGGCGGCGGCGACGTTGCCCTGGCGGATCAGGGCAAGCTCGTCGTAGGGGGTCAAGAAGGTATAGACCGTCAGGAACACCGCCAAAATGGCGATGGCAGCGGCGAAGTACATTGCGAAACCGGGCAGGTTGTTGAGCACCTGGTCGAACATGACATCCCCCTCGGGTGGTCGTTTCGCCGGGATTGTCTCCCGGCGCCGGCGGATATTCAACGGGTATCGTCGGCCAGCCGATGCAGGCCGGTCAGTACCAGCAGGGGCTCCTCCTGGAAAACGATCTCCAGGGCATTCCGGATCGCTCCCGCTGCCCCGCCGAACAGCAGGCAGGGCGCCCCATCCAGGCGGCGGCTCGCCCGCTCGATCGCGCCGGCGGTCGCTTCGATGGCACCGCTGACCAGAGCATCGTTCGTATTATCGGGCGTGGGAAGATAGCGTCCCTCCGCTCTGGGCAGTCCGGCGGTTCCCCGCGCCAGAGAATCGCGCATCAAATCGAGGCCAGGCAAGATCAAGCCGCCAAGGAACTTCCCGCCAGAATCCAGCGAGTCTACTGTCGTCGCTGTTCCGGCACCGACGACCACGCAGGCTCGCCCTAAGACTTGCCTGGCTCCCACCAGGGCGCACCAGCGATCGGCTCCTAGGGTTTCCGGCCGGCGATAGCCATTTTCAACGCCCCCGGCGGCAGCTGCGGGACGAACCACCGTCACCCGCTCTCGCCAGGCCCCCAAAGCCTGAACGATGGCCGCCAGAGCGTGGGCACCCGCCACATTGGCCACCATCACTCGCCGCGGAATCGGCCAGGCGACCACCAATTCCGACAATTCTGCGGCTTTGCCCTGGGCACAGGCTCCCTGGGCAACCCACGACCGGCCATCGTGAATACCCCATTTGATCCGCGTATTCCCGCTATCGATGCAAAAAATCATGATCGCCTCAGAGACACGTCTCCCGCCATGACCCTGATCAGCCCCCCTGGAGTCTCCAGCAGCAGGCAACCGTCCACGCCGATACTCCGGCAAACCCCGGTCAATTCGGCATCGCCCTCACCGGTCACCCGTACGGTCTGCCCGGCCCAGGCGTGGCGGCGCTCCCACTCGTCACAAAAAACGGCGAAGCCGCCAACGCTGAACGCGTCGAGGACCCCCGCCAGCGATCCGAGACAAGCGCTCAGTAGCGCATGGCGTTCGGGGGGCTCGCCAGCAAGTTCGGCGAGGCCTGCTGCCGGTTGATCGCAGCGCTCCGATGGCCTGAGGAGATTGATTCCTATGCCGATCACCGCCTGGGTCGCCTTGGGCTCATTGGACAGTTCGACCAGAATCCCCGCTACCTTGGCCGGTCCGGTTGGCAGCAGGGCAAGCAGGTCATTGGGCCACTTCAGTCCTACCCCCGGTATACCGAGGGTATCGATGGCCCGGGCGAGCGCGACGCCCACCGCGAGAGACAGACCCGCCAATCGCGCCGGAGACCCATCGAATCGCCAGAGCAGCGAGAAGGTCAGTCCCTGCTCCGGCTCCGCCAGCCACACGCGACCGCGGCGCCCACGCCCGGCGGTCTGGCGATCGGCAATCACCACAAGTCCGGAAGGCATGCCCATTGCCGCGAGTCGCTGCACTTCGCTGTTTGTCGAGTCGCAGATTTCCAGGGCACGTACGTCAAAGCGCGCCGCCGCTGGGCCTAGGGCGGCTAAGACGCGAAAGGGGTCGACGAGGGGCATGGCGGCATTGTAGCCACGCCTTGCGGGCAAGGGCTTATTCTCCGGCCGCTTCCTTGCCTCCATCGATGCCCAATTCCTGAATCTTACGGGTGATGGTGTTACGGCCGATCCCCAGGGCGTTGGCAGCCTCGATACGGCGCCCCGCGGTATGGGCCAGGGCACGGGAGATGAGGATGCGCTCGAAGGTCTGCGACAGAACGCCGTGGATGTCGCCAATTCCGCGGGCAAGGAGTCGGTTGACCTCGGCCTCCAGGGCGCTTTCCCAATCCGTGGCATCGGCGGCGGCGGGAGCTTCTCGCAGTTCCGCCGGCAGATCGTTTACCTCGATCAATTGCCCCGGAGCCATCACGGTGAGCCAATGGCAAAGGTTTTCCAGTTGGCGGACATTGCCTTGGAAATCGAGGGCGCAAAGATATTTGACCGCCGCGTCGGACAGCCGCTTGGTTTCGACTCCCAGTTCCCTGGCGCTCTTCTGAAGGAAGTGCCGGGTCAGCAAAGGGATGTCTTCCCGGCGCTCCCGCAGGGCCGGCAGGCGTATACGTATGACGTTGATGCGATGGAAGAGATCTTCGCGGAAGAGCCCTTCCTTGACCCGAGTTTCGAGATTCTGATGAGTCGCGGCGATCACCCGGACATTGGCTTTGATCGGCGAGTGTCCGCCCACCCGATAGAAGTGGCCATCGGAGAGCACTCGCAGGAGTCGGGTCTGCAGTTCGGCGGGCATGTCGCCGATCTCGTCCAGGAACAAGGTTCCGCCGTCGGCCTGCTCGAAGCGACCCCGGCGCTGGGCCTGAGCTCCGGTGAAGGCTCCACGCTCATGGCCGAAGAGCTCGGATTCGAGCAAATCCTTGGGAATCGCGGCGGTATTGATGGCGACGAAGGGTTTCTCGGCCCGCGGGCTGTGCCGGTGCAGGGCCCGGGCGACAAGTTCCTTGCCAGATCCGGATTCGCCGGTGATCAGCACTGTCGCATGGGAGAGCGCCAGGCGACCGATGGCGCGAAAGACTTCCTGCATGGCCGGTGCCTGACCGAGTATTTCCGGCGCGAGGGCGACATCCTCAGACGCACCGTCCTGGTGCATCGACTCGTCGACCGCGCGGCGGATGAGTTCCACCGCCTGATCGACATCGAAGGGCTTGGGTAGATACTCGAAGGCGCCTCCCTGAAATGCGGCCACCGCACTTTCGAGATCGGAATAGGCGGTCATGATGATGACCGGGACCGAAGCGAAACGGTTCTTGATTTCCTGCAGCAATTCCAGCCCCGACTGACCCGGCATCCGGATATCCGACAACAGGACTTGCGGTGGGTCAGCTCCTTGATCGAGTTGGGACAGCGCCTCGGTGGCAGAAGCGTAGCTCTTGAAGGGGATGCCTTCCCGGGCCAGGGTCTTTTCCAGGACCCAGCGGATGGAGCGGTCGTCGTCGACGATCCAGACGGGTTTCATAGTCGGAGGTTCACCCATAACAATGGTCCCTCCGATCAAGCAAGGAGCATTCCAATGAATAGGCCAGGATCATGCGGGCTCGATGGGGAGTCGAATAGTGAAGCAAGTGTCGCCCGGCCGGCTATTGCATTCGATCGTCCCCTGATGGTGCTGGACGAAATTCTGCGCGATGGTGAGCCCGAGTCCACTGCCCCCCTCCCGACCGGAGACCAAGGGGTAAAACATGCGTTCCTGGATGTCTCTGGGAATGCCAGGACCGTTGTCTATCACTTTGATCGCCAGGGCGAGCCGGTAGAGCTTCTTGACCAGGGTCACCTGCCGGATCGCCCGGGTGCGGAAAATGATCTGGCCGCTGCCATCCATGGCCTGTGCGGCATTGCGGGCAATGTTGAGCACTGCCTGTATGAGCTGCTCCCTATCTCCCACCAGTTCGGGAAGGCTGGTATCGTAGTCGCGGCGGACATCAAGGGAGCCCGGAAACTCGGCCATCAGAAGACTTCTCACCCTTTCGAGGATTTCATGGATATTGACGGTCGTCGGCTGCATTGCCCGATGGGGGGTCAGCAAGCGCTGCATGAGATCCTGAAGACGATCCGTCTCCTTGATGATGACCTGGGTGTACTCCTTGAGTCCGGGGTTGTTGAGCTCATGCTCGAGCAACTGGGCAGCCCCCCGGATGCCCCCCAGCGGATTCTTGATCTCATGGGCGAGATTACGGATCAGCTCCCGATTGGCCTGTTGCTGCTCGATCAATCGCTCTTCGCGGCTAGCCGCCAGCTGCTGTTCTATGGGCTGGAGCTCGAGCAGGAGACGAGCTCCTGTCGGGTCCTCGATGAGTAGCGGCGTGACGGTGCAATTCAGGTGCAGTGGTTCGCCGTCCGCCCGCTGCATCTCGACATTCTGGCCCGTATAGCTCCAATTGTTGGCAACCGCATTGGCGAGGGCCGCCTGCAGGGTCGACGAGCAGGGGCACACTTCCGCCAGCCTTTTTCCGGCCAGCGAGCGCTCACTGACTGCCAGGAGATTCTGACCAGCCCCATTGACGTGGCGGACACGCAGATTGGCATCGAGGACCAGGACCGCCGAGGCCAGGAGGTCCAGACCGGCAAAGCGGGGACTGGTCGAGCTCATGGCACATTCTACCTTCCGGGAACGCGCGCCGCCCATTCGGACTGCCGCTTTCAGCGCACCGAGGAAAGTTCTTTCGTGATCGCCTGGATATTGCGTTCGTGCTGGGCGACCCGATCCTTATAGGGCTGCAGCCGATCGATGACCCGCTGATAGTTCTTCTCGTCGCCGCCTCTGACGGCCTCCTGTTCGGCGAGATCCTTGCGCGCGGACTCCAGATTTTTCTGCTCCGTCGCGAGTTCCTGCTCGAGAATCAGGCGCCGATCGCCGTCGCGAGCCTTCTGGGTATCCTCGGCAACCTTGGGAAATCCCGCCGGGGAGGGATTGGCCGTAGCGGGCGAGCGGGTCTTCGGCGCCGGAATGCTCGAATCCGCACCGGTCACCACCGCCTGGCAGGATTTATTGATCTTCGAGTTGGAGATCAGGGTGCCGCCCGTCTCATCGGTGCATTTGTAGATGGTCGTCGCCAACACGGGAGCGATAGGCACGATCAACAGAAGAAGGGCGGCGGCGGAGCGTTTCATTGTCATCAGTCCCGAAGCGAGCACAGTTTACAGGACATAACGCGGGGAGGGGCAATGACGTGCACAAAAAAAGGACGGGCACGCCCGTCCTTTTTGCTCCTGCGGAGAACGATCAGACGCTGTAGTACAGGTCGAATTCAACCGGGTGCGTGGTCATGCGAACCTTGTTGACTTCGTCCATCTTCAGCTCGATGTAGGCATCGATCCAGTCGTTGGAGAAGACACCGCCGCGAGTCAGGAACTCGCGATCCTTGTCCAGGGCAGCCAGGGCTTCGTCCAGGCTGGCGCAGACGGTCGGGATCTTGGCATCCTCTTCCGGCGGCAGGTCGTACAGGTTCTTGTCGGCGGGGTCGCCCGGGTGGATCTTGTTCTGCACGCCGTCCAGGCCGGCCATCATCAGGGCGGAGAAGGCCAGGTAGGGATTGGCGATGGGATCCGGGAAGCGGGTCTCGATGCGGCGAGCCTTGGTGGAGGCCACGAACGGGATACGGATGGAAGCGGAACGGTTCTTGGCGGAGTAGGCCAGCTTGACCGGAGCTTCGAAGTGGGGCACCAGACGCTTGTAGGAGTTGGTTCCCGGGTTGGTAATGGCGTTCAGCGCCTTGGCGTGCTTGATGATGCCGCCGATGTAGTACAGCGCGAACTCGGACAGGCCGGCGTAGCCGTCGCCCGCGAACAGGTTCTTGCCGTCCTTCCAGATCGACTGGTGAACGTGCATGCCGGAACCGTTGTCGCCGACGATGGGCTTGGGCATGAAGGTGGCGGTCTTGCCGTACTGGTGGGCAACGTTGTGCACCACGTACTTGAGGATCTGGGTCCAGTCGGCGCGACGGGTCAGGGTGTTGAACACCGTACCGATTTCGCACTGGCCGGCATTGGCCACTTCGTGGTGATGGACCTCGACGGGCACGCCCAGGGATTCAAGGGCCAGCACCATGGCGGAACGGATGTCATGCAGGCTGTCGACCGGGGGAACCGGGAAGTAGCCGCCCTTGATCATCGGGCGGTGACCGGAAGCGCCGCCGGCGCCATCGTTGCGCTCGCCGGAGCCCCAGGCGGCTTCGGCGGAATGGATCTTGAGCGTGCAACCGGACATATCGACGGACCATTCGACCCCGTCGAAAATGAAGAACTCGGGTTCCGGACCGAAGTAGGCGGTGTCGCCCAGGCCGGAAGACTTCAGGTAGGCTTCGGCGCGCTTGGCGATGGAGCGCGGGTCGCGGTCGTAACCACGACCATCGGTGGGATCCACGACGTCGCAGGTGATGACGACGGTGGTTTCGTCAAAGAAGGGATCGACGTAGGCAGTTTCCGCATCCGGCATCAACAGCATGTCGGAGGCCTGAATGCCCTTCCAGCCGGCGATGGACGAACCATCGAAGGCATGGCCGTTCTCGAACTTGTCTTCATCGAAGGCGGAGACCGGCACGGTGACGTGCTGTTCCTTGCCACGGGTATCGGTAAACCGGAAGTCGACGAACTTGGCGTCGTTTTCCTTGACCATCTTCATCACGTCTTGCGGGGTTGCCATACTGGTCAGTCTCCTAACTAAACAAAGTACCGGGAATACCGGCGACAATCGAATTCGGAAGCGGAGCTCTTATAGCAGAATACATGCCATGCTCCAATGCCAAAGCTTTGCATTCTGCCACAAAGAAAAGACTGCTGAAGCAAAAGAATCTTGGCACTTCTATGGTGCAAACGCCATGGAATACGCACTATTTTTGTGCATAAAAGCTGATCTTGCAGAGATCGGCCGGTCTCGCCGGATCGGGAGAGGCCGCCGAAATTGCCCGCCAAAACGTTCCCAGCCGAATATTTGAGGCGCTTGCCCCAAAGACCGGAACCCCGCCGGATACCGGCCGTCTGATTTATACTCCGCTTCAATTCCAACAGCCGACCATCATGGGAAATCTCAACGAAATCCTCGCCTTGGCCCAAGAGCGTGCCCAAGCCCTCAAACTCCCCTACGCGGGCGCCCTGACTCCCCTGGA
>SSTA01000178.1 GCA_009469685.1 Azonexaceae bacterium
CGATCATCCGGTGGCGAAGGCGATCGCCAGCGGTCTGAATCTGCCGGAATACGGCCTGACCGATTTCGTTGCTCTGGCTGGACGCGGAGTTGAGGCGCGCACCGATGGTCGCAAGATGACCCTGGGCAACCATCGCTTGATCGAGGAGCGAGGCCTGTGCAGCGCCGAGATCGAGGCCCGCTTGAACATTCATGAAACGCAAGGCCGCAGCGTGACGCTGTTGGCATCGGAACAGCAGGTGCTGGCAATCTTCGCGGTAGCCGACACCATCAAGGAAAGCTCGCGCGAGGCATTGGCTGAGCTGCATCAGCTCGGCGTCGCTTCCGTGATGCTGACCGGCGACAACAGTGCGACGGCCGGCACGATCGCCAAACAGGCGGGCATCGACGATGCGCGCGGCAACCTGCTGCCCGAGGACAAGCTGACGGCCATCGAGGAAATGCAGCGCCGCTATGGCGCTACGGCGATGACCGGGGATGGTATCAACGATGCGCCGGCACTGGCCCGTGCCGACATCGGCGTGGCTATGGGGGCGGCGGGCACGGATACGGCCATGGAAGCGGCCGATGTGGTGATCATGAACGACGATCTGCGACGCATCCCGGAAACCATCCGTCTATCCCGGAGCGTGCATTCCATTCTCTGGCAGAACATCGTGCTGGCCTTGGGTATCAAGGCGGTATTCATGGTGCTGGCGATTGCTGGCAGCGCCACCATGTGGATGGCGGTGTTTGCCGACATGGGGGCCAGCCTGCTGGTGGTATTCAACGGATTGAGATTGCTGCGGCGATGACATTCAGGCAATTCTTCTACGATTGGAACGGCCTGAATGTGGCGTGGTTCGGAGCGATCAACCAGGCGACGCCGGATTGGCTTGCGCCCCTTGCCCAGGTTGGCAGCGCACTCGGCAGTTACTGGAGCGGGCCGTTCTTGCTGGTCGTGCTGTTGCTTTGGTCCCGGCGCTTGAATGCTGCGACCGCAACGAAAACAGCGGCATTGGCGTTACGAACTCAGGCACGACGCTTTGCGCTCGGCTTCGCACTGGCGTGGCTGGGCGTTGCGATGCTGAAGCTGATTACGGATTTTCCCCGGCCCGTGGCAGCGCTGCCCGATTTGGTACGGATCATCGGCGAGCCAGAATTGCAGTACAGTTTTCCCAGCGGGCATGCAGCCTATGCCATGCTCGCAGCCACAAGCCTGTGGCCGCTTGCGTCCCGCCGCGTTCGAGCGCTGCTGGTGGCGTGGCTGGCATGGGTGGCGTGGTCGCGCATCGCTGTCGGCGCACACTTCCCGGCGGACGTGTTTGCCGGCTTCCTGATTGGAGGATTGGCGGCGTGGATCGCGCGGCTTGCCTCGGGGACACGGTGGGTCTGGTGGTGCACCGCGCTGGCCATCGCCCTGCTCGATCAGGGAACCAAGCAACTCGTCGAGGCCAGGCTGGAGTATGCCCAAGTCATTCCGGTGACAGCCTTCTTCAATCTTGTTCATGTAGGGAACACCGGCGCGGCATTCAGCCTTCTGGCCAACGCAGGCGGTTGGCAGCGCTGGTTCTTCATTGCGCTGGCGACCGGTATTTCGGCGTGGCTCGCCTTGGCATTGCTCAAGCCGCGCCAGCAACCGGAGGCCGCCGCGTACTGCCTGATTCTGGGTGGCGCAGTGGGAAACCTGGCCGACCGCGTATTTCGCGGTTACGTCGTCGATTCACTCGACGTTCATTGGGGTGGCTGGCACTGGCCGGCTTTCAATTTTGCCGACCTTGCAATCACGCTCGGCGTCGGACTTTTTCTCGCTGCCGGCAGCGTTTGCCGGAGTCCCGGACATGGAGCTACAACTTGATGAAGCCGCGTATTGTTATATCGAAGGCAGCGGCAACGAGCCTGCTTGCCATTTTTGCCATGGTTCGGCCCGCATTGGCGGCGCAGGAGCAACCGCTGCCGCCGGAACAAGCCTTCGTTGTCACCGCAAAGCACAAAAGCGCCAACGTGATCGGCGTGGAAATCATTCCGGCGAAAAAGCATTATCTGTACAAAAGCAAGACCCGCTTTGCCTTGAAGAATTCACCAGGCGTCGGCATCCGGGACGTTGTCCTGTCGTCCGGCGAAATCAAGGACGACCCCTTCTTCGGGCGAATCGAGGTCTACAAGGAAACGGTTCGCGCGGACATCGCGCTGGACAGGAAGCCATCGGCCGGCGGGATGACGCTGATTGCCTATTTCCAGGGCTGCAACGAAGCGTTGGGTATCTGTTATCCGCCGCTGGAACGAAGCATCGAACTGAAATTTTCCCGCTGAGATTTTTTTACCGTCAATTTTTATTCCGATTCAGGAGATTCAATGAGCACACTGGGAACCGAACGCGTCGTGAGCGTCCATCACTGGAACGACTCCCTGTTTACCTTCCGCACCACGCGCGATCAGAGTTTGCGTTTCACCAATGGTCAGTTCGTGATGATCGGCATGGAAGTCAATGGCAAGCCGCTGATGCGCGCCTACAGCATTGCCAGCGCAAATTATGAAGAGCATCTAGAGTTCTTCAGCATCAAGGCCCAGAATGGGCCGCTGACATCGCGCTTGCAGCATCTGAAAGTGGGCGACCCCCTGCTGGTTAGCAAAAAGCCCACCGGAACACTGGTATTGCGCGATCTCAAACCCGGCCGGCGACTGTTCATGTTCGCCACCGGCACCGGACTGGCCCCGTTCATGAGCCTGATTCACGACCCTGAAACCTATGAGCGCTTCGAGAAGGTGATCCTGATCCACGGCGTGCGCTGGACCAACGAACTGGCCTATCACGACTACATCGAGGAAGACCTCAAGGAACACGAATACCTGGGTGAGCTCATCCGCGACAAGTTGATTTATTACCCGACGGTAACGCGCGAACCTTTCCGCAACGAAGGACGGCAAACCGAACTGATCCTGTCGGGCAAGCTCTTTGATGATCTTGGTGAGCCACCACTCGACCCGGCCACCGACCGCGGAATGATCTGCGGCAGTCCGGCAATGTTGAAGGAAATCTCGTCGATGCTGAATGGCTTCGGGTTCCAGATTTCACCGCATATCGGTGTCGCTGGCGACTACGTCATCGAGCGGGCGTTTGTCGAACAGTGACTGACTATCCCTACGTTTGACCGCATAGAACTTCTCGGCCGATGAACCTGCCCACCGGCCAGTACAAGAAAGGGCTAGGCAATGGCGCCACGGGCTACCAAGTCAATATCCCGCTCAGCGTCGATCTCGCCGACAAATGGGTCAGCCATTGGAATGCCGGCGCCACCTATACGCCCAAGGCCCGCGAGGCATCTGGCGTGAG
Source organism: Azonexaceae bacterium (assembly GCA_009469685.1). Next base: position 3,313 of record SSTA01000178.1, read on the forward strand.
AGCGGATATTCGCGGCACCAACCATGGCGCCAGTCTGGTGTACCTGCATTCGGAAACCCTGAACTTCCTGGTGGAGTACGTCAGGAACGAGAATCAGGCGGTTCAAGCCGACGGCTCGAAGGCCTGGGAAAAAACCGCCTTCCTCAATCCGGGCCTGCGCCACGCCACGAACTACGCATCCGGCTGGCAAATGGTTTCAGGGGTGAGTTTCCCCATAGGAGTGGGGCCGTCGAGGAAAGACAACGGCATTCTTTTCTATCTCTCTTTTGAGAAATAGGGCTCTCCCGTATTCCGCTGCGACCGCAGCAGTGGAATACATGTAACCGACTTCGTTCTGAACAGTCGATGCTGGCGGGTAATTAGTATGACTATTTCAGACGAAAATTCAGTTTGGCCTCCGGCTTTCCAGCCAGCGTGACGGCAACCGCCACACGCACGCCGACGCCCATCTTGAAACTCCCCTTGGCCACCAGCGTATTCGAGCCGGCCGGCTCGAATGTGGCGGCGATTTTCTCGCTACCGGCAACCACCGTCGCGGTTCCCTTTGCGCCGGCGGTCGCCACCGGTTTGCCATCGTGGGCGACGTAGAGAGTCAGGCTGTCAGTCTTCGCCACCAGCTCAAAGTCCAGGTCGGCCGCTTCTGCGATTAGGCCTCCATGCTGTGGTTTGTGATCGTGACCATGCTTGTCTGCTGCATGGGCGATTGCGCCGATGCCGAGGGCGAGGCAGGTAACGGCGGTGGGGATTAAATTACGCAACATGGGTATTTTCTCCTGGTTAGTCAAAACGGACAGCGAATTCCTTGCCGGCCTTGTCCGAGCAAATTCCCTGGGGATTCTTGCCCGACGGCCATGCCAGCCGGCAGTTCAACTCGGCGCCGTCCTTGGCGACCGCCTTGGCTTCCGCCGAGTAAGTCTCATGGTCCTTGTCGTGACCTGCAAAGATGCGGTCCCAATGCTTGGGATCGGTGCCTCGGTAGCGGCGCGACAGTTCGGCCCAGTTCATGTGTTTCTCGACTGTGAATCCCGTGGCTTCGTATTGCCGATCGGCGGACTCGAGCGTCAGCCGATTGGTCTGTCCATGGCTAAATTCCCCTTTGAGCAATTGCGGCGCAGAGTCTTTGGTCAGCATATGGGAATGTGCGCCACACCCAGCCAAAACTACTGCCATCCCCAGGATGGCCACTCCATTTCTCAGCTTCATTTTCAGTTCTCCTTTGGAACAATTGAACGACGACATACTTTTGGTTTTCGAGACGTGCCCTATCGATTCCTCAAGGCTGAAGAATTCCCACCGCCGCGACGATTTTTGCCGCACGAAGTGCAGGGTATTTTTGTCCGAGCAAACTCATGTCCTCAACCTGCCGATCATTGACCGTGATTCGCTCGGTATTTCTTGAACTCAGATGGAGATTCAGGCGGCCGATATACGTCGCCTCGCCGGGCTTGATGCTGAAGCGATAAACAAATTCACGAGCCGGCCTGTACTCGGTTTCTCCATACGTGCTAGGCTCGCGCACCTGCCACGAATGGAATTCATAGTCGCCCGGTGACAACCGAAGCGCAGCCAATCGCCCCGTTGCTTTGCCAGCGTCCTGAATATCGAGCGCATCAATATTATTCGGTCCCTTGACCACTACCGAATGCGTGACCGGGCGATCTTTACCCTCGTCCTGTACCGACCGCGCATGCTGTCGCGCCGACGCATAATGCTGCGAAACCACGGCATAGGCTTCTCCGCGTGGTAATACTTCCCTGATCCGATATTCGTAGCCCGAGACCTTTTCCAGCGGCTTGCCGCTCAGCGTCAACGAGACGATGGCCAATCCCTCGGGTCGGTTGGAGTCCAGCGTATATGTCGATGGCAAATCAGGTGAAGCGGCACAGCCAACCAGCCCCGCCACGAGCAGCGCAGACAATAGTGTTTTTTTCATTTTGAATCTCCTTTTATTCATCCATCAATAAGGGTGTCGGTAGTACGACGACGCAAGACTTGGCCACTCTCGAGTTCGTCGCGTACCGCGCCAAACCGTAAGTAAAGAGCGGGCACCACGAGCATATTGAGCACGGTGGACGAAATCAGTCCGCACAGAATCACCACTGCCATGGGCGCCTGAATCTCGGAACCCGGTTGCCCGGCGGACAGCGCTAGCGGCACCAGCGCCAGGCCAGCAGCCAATGCCGTCATCAAGATGGGAATCAGGCGTTCCTCGGCACCGCGCGTGACCGCCTCCGCAACGTCATTGACGGCGTCATGCTCGATCAGGTGGTGGATGTGCGAAATCATCATCACCCCGTTGCGGGTGGCGATGCCGAACAGGGTGATGAAACCGATGATCGAGGCGATGGTCACCACGCCGCCGGCCAGATACACGCCGACCACGCCGCCGATGATCGACAGCGGCAGGTTGAGCATCACCAGGAAGGCGTCGCGCGCCGAATGAAAGGCGACAAACAGCAGCAGGAAGATGCCCACCACCACCACCGAGCCGAGCAACAGCAGCACGCGCGAGGCTTCCGCCGCCGACTCGAACTGACCGCCGAACTCGATGTGATAACCCGCCGGCAGTTTCACGTCCTTGGCCACGCTCGCCTGCATCTCTTCGACCACGCTCTTCAAGTCGCGTCCGGCGACGTTGGCCATGACGACAATCTTGCGCTGTACGTTCTCGCGGTTGATGAAATATGGCCCGCGATCATTGCGGATCTCGGCCAGCGCCGAGAGCGGCAAACGCGCCCCGCTCGGCGTGGTGATCAGCGTCGCGCGGATCGTGTCGAGGTTGTCGCGCGTGGCCGGGTCATAGCGCACCACCAGATCGAAGCTGGCCTGCCCCTGCACCACCTTGGATACCGCGACGCCGTTGAACGCCACCTCGATATTCTCGGACAGCTCCTTTGCCGAGAGCCCATGTTGTGCCAGCGCCTCGCGCCGATACGTGACGGTCAGGAACGGAATCTCGGTCTGTTGTTCGGGCTGGACGTCCACCGCCCCTTCGACCTTTTCCATCACGCCCTTGACCTGCTGCGCCAGCGTGCGCAACTCGGCCAGATCGTTGCCGAAAATCTTCACCGCGATATTGGCCCGGCTGCCCGACAGCATGTGATCGATGCGGTGCGAAATCGGCTGTCCGACCACCACCTGGACGCCGGGCAGTTGGGCAAAGTCTTCGCGCAGGGCGCCCAGGAATTGTTCCTTGCTACGCGCCCCCATCTTGAGGCTGACTTCGAGTTCCGACTGATGCACATCGAGCGCATGCGGGTCGAGCGGCGAACGGCCGGTGCGGCGCGCGGTGGCGATCACTTCGGGATGCGTCAGCAAGACCTCTTCGACCAACTGCCCGAGCCGCGCCGATTCCGCCAGCGCGGTGCCGGGCAGGGTCTCGACGCCGACCGTCAGCGTTCCTTCGTTGAAATCCGGCAGGAACGACTGTCCGGCCATGCCCAGCGCCGCCAGAGACACCACCAGTAGGGCCGCGCTGCCGACGGCAATCGCTTGCCAGCGCTTCACGGTTCTGTCGAGCATCCGGCGATAGCCTGCACGCAGCCAGTGCACGAAGCGCGGTTCGTGCGGCGCGGTAATTTCCCTGGAGGCCCCGAGGAACATCGACGCCAGTACCGGCGTCACCGTGATCGACACCAGCAACGAGGCAAACAAGGAGATGACATAGGCCAGCCCGAGCGGCACCATCAGGCGCCCTTCGATACCCGAGAGAAAGAACAGCGGCACGAACACCAGCATGATGATCAGCGTGGCAAAGACGATGGACCCCTGAATTTCCTTGGTCGCCAGAAACACCACGTGCATGGTCGATTCACGTTTCCCGGTGTCCTTAAGGTGGTTCTCGCGCAGGCGCCGGACCACGTTCTCGACCACGATGATGGCATCGTCCACCAGCGCGCCCAGGGCGATGGCGATGCCGCCCAGGGTCATGGTGTTGATCGTCGCGCCGAGCAGCTTGAGCGACAGGACGGTCGCCACCAGCGACAGCGGTAGCGCCACCAGCGTGATCGCCGTCGAGCGCACCGAGAGCAGGAAGGCGAAGACGATGGCGATGATCAGAATCGCCCCGTCGCGCAGCGCCGCCATCAGATTGGCAATCGAGACTTCGATGAAGTCTGCCTGGCGGAACAAGCGCGTTTCGATTTTCATCCCCGCCGGCAATGACTTCTGAATGTCGGCCATGGTGGCATCCAGCCGCCGCGTTAGCTCCAGCGTGTTGGCCGCCGGCTGGCGCTGCACGCCGAGCACCACCGCCGGTTTGCCGCGCGTCGAGCCGACGCCGCGCACCGGCGCCGTGCCCAGCGTCACCTCGGCGATATGGCGGATCAGCACCGGCTGGCCGTGCTTGATCGCCACCACCGCTTCGGCAATGTCGTCCACCTTGGTAATGCGGCCGATGCCCTGGATCAGGTATTCCTGCCCGTTCTCGGCGTAGTAGCCCGCCGCCGCGTTGCTGTTGGCGCCCTCGACGGCCTTGATCGCCTCATCGATGGTCAGCCCGTAGGCCGCCAGCCGCTCTGGTTTCAGCGTCACCTGGAACTGCTGCAAATCGCCGCCGATGGGCAACACCTCGGCGACGCCGGGCACCGCCAGCAGGCGTTTGCGCAGCACATAGTCGGCCGTGTTCTTGAGTACCACCGTCCCGCCAGCGCCGACTTTTGCCGGGTCATCCCAGGTCAGGGCGATGAACATGATTTCGCCCATGATCGACGCCGCCGGCGCCATCACCGGCGCCTCGATGCCGGGCGGCAGCGAAGCCTTCGCCAGTTGCAGTTTCTCGGCGACAACCTGGCGCGCCAGATAGGCATCGGTGCCCCAGGCGAATTCGACCGTGATGGTCGACAGCCCGACCTTGGTTGCCGAGCGCACCCGGCGCACGCCGGGCGCCCCGTTCAGCGCCGTTTCGATGGGAAAGGTGACCAGGCTTTCCATGTCGAGCGGCGCCATGCCGTGCGCTTCGGTGACCACCGTCACAGTCGGCGCGGTGAGGTCGGGAAACACGTCCACCGGCGTGCGCGCGGTCTGGTAACCGCCCCAGGCCAGCAGCAACAAACCGCCGAAAATGACAAACAGGCTGTTACGCAGCGACCACTGAATGATTTGACCGATCATGTTCGTGGCACTCAGTGCGCGTGGCCGGCGGCAGCGGCCTTGCTGGTCGACAGACGCAACAGATAGGCGCCCTTGCTGACCACCCGCTGGCCCGCTTCCAGCCCGGAGATCACCGCAATCCGGTTACCGTCGCGCGCCCCGGTCTGCACGATGCGCCGCTCGAAGCGTGCGCCGCCGATCTGCACATAGACCACCTGAGCGCCGTTCTCGTCCTGCACCGCGCTGGCCGGGATCAATACCGCCTCCTGCCCGCCGCCGGCAAAGACCTGAATCCGGGCCGTCAGCCCCAGCCGCAGCAAGCGTTCCGGATTGGCAAATTCGAAAATCACCGGCACTGTGCGCGTCTGCGCATCGACCATGCCGCCGACGGCGATCAGCGATCCATTGCGGCCGATGTCGATGGCAAAGCCCTGATCGTAGCCATCGACGGTGAAGGCCGCGCCGGTCGGCTTGCCCAGGCGGCCGATATCGCTTTCCGGCACCCGCGCATCGAGCCAGAGCTTGCCGGTGTTGGCGATATGCAGCAGCGGCGCTCCCTCATTGACGAAAGCCCCGGCGGCGGCCGTTACCTCGGCGACGATGCCATCCATCGGCGCCTTGAGCGCAATGCCCCCGCTGCCGCCGAGTTGCTGCGCCCGAGCCGTGGCCGCCTGCACTTCGGCCTGCGCCGTGCGCTCATTCGCCCGTGCATCGAGCAGGCGTTTCTCGGCGACGGCCTCTTCCTTGAACAGCAGCTCCATGCGCTCGCGTTCGCGCCGGGCCTGTTCGAGCGCCACCTGCGCCTTGCCGGCCGCCGCCTCTAGGCTGGCCTGATCGCTATCGCCACCGAGGCGCGGGCCGAGCACGGCCAGCACTTGCCCTTTTTTGACCGCCTGCCCGATGCGCGGAAAGCCGTTGACCGCGCGCAGCACGCCAGCGGTCGGCGCCACCAGTTGCGCCTCGCTGCCCGCTGGCGCCCGGATCGTGCCGGTGGCGGCAATCGCGGTGCGCGCCGTGCCCTTGACCGCTTCCGCCGTGGCGAAATCGATCTTCCACTGCTGTTCCTTGCTGAAGGGGATGCCTTCCTCGTCATGCGCGTGGCCGCCATGTCCGGACTTGGCAGCGTTCATATCGGCGTAGACGGTCACCGGGCCGAGATCGTGCGTCAGTGTGCCGAGATCCGATTCCAGGATCACGCTCAACTCGCGCTCGCCAATAATGGTGGGGGTCACTGTTGCCCGGAAAATGCCAGGCACCGCCGGGGCCTCGACGATAAAACGCTCGTCGGCAGCAGCCTTCTCACCAGCGAGCACGATAGTCAGCTTGCCTTGCGCGACTGGCTTGAAGTCGGCAAGTCGCGTCAGATGTGCAGCCAGCGTTGCCGGCTTGCCGACGACCAGGGGCGGGAACTCCAGGAAAAGCTCCGTCTGGTCGGTGAACTGGGTCAGGGTTTCCGGCTCGTCGTGAGCCTGCGCGGTGGCCGCCGGCTTGCTGCCGTGATCGTCCTTGGCGGTAGTTTTGTCGCCGCAAGCGGACAGGAGCAGGGACAGGGCGACAAGGCCCGCGATCAGCGATACCTGCGGGGCGATGGATGGAGTCTTCATTCGGGATGGCTTCCGGTCAATTGATCGAGTTCGATGCGCGCATCGCGCGCTTTGCCTTCGAGATCGAGGGCCGTGGTTTCCGCTTCCAGCGCGCCTTTGTAGGCGTCGAGCAGTTCCAGGATGGTCGATTCGCCGGCGCGGTAGGCGGTTTCGGCGATGCGCACCAGGTCGGCGGAGGGAGCCACGGCCTCGCGGCGGTAGCGCTCGGCGGCGGCAATCAACTGCACCAACTGGCGATGCAGGCCGATCAGCTCGCCCTCGGCCTTCTGTCTGGTCAGCGCCTGTTCGGCTCGCGCCGCCTGGGCCTGCGCCGCGCTGCGTTGCTCGGCGCCCTGCTGTCGGTCGAAAATCGGCAAGGCCATCGAGACCGAAAACAGCGTGCCTGATTCGCGCAGCAGACCGTCGTCGGTGCGCTTGCCGCCGATGCCGACCGTCAGCTCGGGAAAGTTGCGCTGCGCCGCTGCGTGGTCGGCATTCGCGGCTTCCGCACGGGCCGCTAGCGCGGCCAGGTCCGGGCGTTGCGCCAGGCGCGCCTGCAACGCGGGCAAACCGGCGGGCAGCGTGGGCAGTAACGCCCCGCTGACGCCTTCCTCCGTGGGTTCCGATCCGATCAGTGCGGCCAGCCGCGCCCGGCTGCGTTCCAGCCCTGCGCGTGCTTCGGCCGTCTTGGCTTCGGCCGCCTGCTGTTCGCGCGCCAATCGACGCCGGTCATAGCCCGAGGCATCCCCGGCACGCGCCAGCTTGTCGACTACGCTGCCGATGACCGCGAAGCGCGCCCGCCAGGCGTCCATGACATTCACGGCCAACTGCTGCCGCAGTACCTCATGAAAACTGCGGCGTACCTCGGCCGCACGCTCCACACGCCCGGTACGGGTGTCGGCTTCTGTGGCGTCGAGCCGCAGGCGTGCCGCGTCCTGCCGCAAGCCACGGCGCCCGGAGACATCGAGCGGCTGGGCCAGGCGCCAGGCCGTTTCGCGCGATGCCCCGGTTTTATCGCGGGAGAATTCCAGCGCAGGGTTTGCCCAGGTGCTCGCCGCGACCACATCGGCATCCGCTTCGGCGACCCGTGCGCGGGCCAGTTCGGCGAGTTCGGGACGCGCCAGCGCGCGGCGCAGCGCTTCGCCCTCGGTCAAAGGCGCGGCCAGGCTGGTCAAGGGCGATAGCAGTCCAATAGCCATAGCTAAGGCTGACGTGCGCCAGAAACTGGGATGTAGGGTAAACATCGAAATCCTCAACGAATGTTGAAAGCAAGGGATTTCGACGGGACGTCACCGCAACCCGAACTACGGGTGGGGTGGAAAAACTAATGCCTAGGGAAAGCGCCCCGCCGAATCAGGCGAGGGAATCTCGCGGCGGACGATCAAGCCCTGCCGGGATAAAAGAGGCAAACGGGGATAAGGGAGGTGCTATTAAAACGTGGTGGCCAAGGTTCGGCGATGAAACCAAATTAGATGCGGTTACAGCGGTTGCCGTTGTGCTATGCGCATGACAATGACCACCCGAAGACTTCTTGCCTTGCTGTGTATCCGTATCGCCGTTCGCACGCTCATCGGCCATCGTCTCCGAAACGCTGTGACTGTGCTGATCTACATGGAAGTGCTGCTCAGACCCACCTTGCGGGAGATGATCGATAGCGTCGCACACACCCGCCACGGCCGCAAAAGCAGCGTTCAGCGAAAAAATAACGGACAGGAGAATGACGATAAGGGTGCGCATCTGCTGACCATCTTACCGCATCCGAATGAAAACGAGAACCGACAAGGAGAACCAAATACACCACTAAACTCCAAACTTCCCGAGAGAGAATTTCGAAATGCGCCCTTTTTGGATCGATTTCGAAATCCGGACCACCCCATTGCAAGCTGTAATTGTCGATAGTACTGAATAGTCAGGAATCGACAATGA
>SSTA01000179.1 GCA_009469685.1 Azonexaceae bacterium
CCTCCCGGATCGTCATACCAGCAATTCAACGCCGGCCGGGTGCGAAAGGAAGCGCTGCGGGCTCGCGCTGGCGCCGTAGGCCCCGGACTGGAAAACGACGACCAGATCGCCGGGTTCCGCGACGGCCAGATCCATGCGATCGGCCAGGGTATCCAGGGGGGTGCAGAGGGGACCGACGACCGAAGCGATTTCCCTTGCCGTCTCAGGCCCTTTGGTGCCGATGGCGACAGGATAGTTCTTGCGGATGACTTGACCGAAGTTCCCCGATGCCGAAAGGTGATGATGCAATCCGCCGTCGGTGACCAGGAAGACCTGTCCCCGGGAAACCTTGCGGTCGATGACGCGGCACACGTAGATTCCGGCTTCGCCGACCAGATAGCGGCCGAGCTCGATGACCAGTGCGGCTCCGGGTAGGTCGTTGGCCGCCCGGGAGACGAGAGCTGCCAGATTGGCCCCGATGGGAGCGGTATCCAGGCGGGTTTCGCCAGGGAAGTATGGAATTCCGAATCCGCCGCCCAGGTTGACGAAGCGAACCGGCGCACTGGCGTGGCCTGCCAGTCGAACCGCCAGCTCGTAGGCCTTGCACTGGGCCTCGCAGATCGATTCGGCGCGCAGATTCTGGGAGCCGGCGAACAGGTGAAAACCCTCGAAGTCGAGGCCTTGCCGGCCGATGCTCTCCAGGAGTCGCGGGACTTCCTCGGTGTCGACGCCGAACTGCTTGGCGCCTCCCCCCATTTTCATCCCCGAACCCTTGAGTTCGAAATCCGGATTGACGCGGACGGCGACCCGGGCGCGCCAGCCCGTTTGCTGCGCGATTTCGGACAGGAGTCCGACCTCGCGGAAGGATTCGACATTGATCAGAATTCCGCTGGCCACGGCCTGGCGCAGTTCGCCGACGCTCTTTCCGGGGCCGGCAAAGCTGATTTCCCGCGGGTCTGCACCGGCATCGAGGGCGACCCGGAGTTCGCCTCCCGAGGCGACGTCTATCCCATCCACCAAGCGCGCCATATGGCCGACCAGGGCGGGCATCGGGTTGGCTTTCATGGCGTAGTGCAGTTTGACCTCCGGCGGGAGGCATTGCCGCAGCTCGGCTACCCGGGCGGCGAGCAGCCTGCGGTCGTAGGCGTAGAAGGGGGTTTGGCCAGCCTGGGCGGCGAGGCGGGAGAGGGGGAGGCCGCCCACCTGGAGTTCACCCTCGCAGTACTGAAATCCGTCCATGGGAGCGTGGACGGGCACGCGACGCTCACTGGTCATGGGCGGCGATCCATTCGCTGGACAAGGTCTTGCGGTCTATCTTGCCATTGGGGTTGCGGGGGAGCGGTCCGGCGCGGAACTCGATCCCTGCCGGGACCATGTACGCCGGCATGCGCTGGCGGCACTCGGCGAGCAGGGTCGCCGAATCCGCAGTACCTTCCGGCGGCGGCGTGGCGATGACCTGGATGGCCTGCCCCAAACTGGGATGGTCGACCCCGAAGGCGACGCACTCGCCCACCAGTTTCGTGGCGTAGAGGATTTCTTCCACTTCGGTGGGGCTCACCCGATAGCCCGAGGTTTTCATCATCTCGTCGCGGCGGCCGATGAAATAGAGGAAGCCTTCTTCATCGCAGCGTACCGTGTCGCCGGAGAAAACAGCGATTTCGGGCAGGACCAGGCCGGGTTCGCGGCCCGGCGCATGGGCGGGAAGGGGTTTGTAGCGTTCGGCGGTCTTCTCCGGATCGTTCCAGTAACCCATGCCGACCAGGGCGCCCCGGTGGACCAGTTCCCCCGGCTCGTTGGCGGCGCAGGGCGAACCGTCTTCGCGCAGGACCAGAATTTCGGCATTGGGGATGGCTTTGCCGATCGAATCGGGACGGCGGTCGACCTCTTCGGGGGGCAGGAAGGTCGAGCGAAAGGCCTCGGTGAGTCCGTACATCAGGAAGGGCTGGCTGCGCGGCAGGCGGGACCTCAGCGCCGCCAGGGTCTCGCGGGGCATGCGGCCCCCGGTATTGGCGAAATAGCGCAGGTGTTCGGTAATGGTGGTCGGCCACTCCAACTGCGACAGCTGGATGTAGAGCGGGGGGACCGCGGTGAGCCCGGTGACTTTCTCCCGCTCGAGGGCTTTGAGGACATCCCGGGGCAGGAGGTAGTTGAGCAGCACGACCCGTGCGCCGACGTGGAAAGCCGTGGTCAGTTGGCTGAAACCGGCATCGAAAGAGAGGGGAAGTGCGGCCAGCAGCGTGTCCGCGGGGCGGTTATCGAGATAACTGGCGACGCTTTTCGCTCCGGCCACCATGTTGCGATGGCTCAATACGACGCCCTTGGGTTTGCCCGTGCTCCCGGAGGTATAGAGAATCGCCGCCATGTCGGTGTCGATGACCCGGTGGCCGGGGGCCTCGGGACTCGCCAGGACATCGGTCCAGCCTTCGAAGGCTATGGGATGCGGTGCGGAAAGATCGGTCTTGCCCTCGGTGACGACGACCTGCCGCAGATCGTGGCAGGCCGGGAGGACAGGCGCGAGCAGGGCGAGGCGTTCCGGCGACGTCACCAGGACCCGGACATTGCAGTCGCGCAGGATGTAGGCGACCTGGTCGGGTTTGAGCAGAGGATTGAGGGGGACGAAGACCCCTCCCGCTGCCGTGGCGCCGAAACTGGTCACGACCGTTTCGAAGCGTTTTTCGAGATAGACGGCGACCCGCTCCCCACGCTCCAGCCCAAGGGCCAGGAGGCCGTTCCGGAACTGGCGCTGAAGGCGATCCAGTTCGGCGTAGGACAGCGTATTGCCCCCATAGGTGAGGGCGGGAGAGTCCGGCGAGCGCGAAGCACTCAAGGCGATGAGTTCGGGCAGCAAGGTGGAGTCGGGCACGATGGGGCGACCTTCGCGTAGTTTCTGGGATGAATCCGGAGGGGCGTCCCGCCGCAGGCAGGCTCCCGGCCGAGGGCAGATTATCCCTCGCGCACTCCCCGTACGGTGCGGAAAATATCACAACCACAGTGGGTTTCCAGCCGTATAATCCACGCCCGTTGACGGTCGGGGGAGTCGCCCCGGCGGGCGAGGGATTGCGTTGTCGGAGGCGCTGTGGATACGAAGAAGGAATTGCTGGACATTCTGGACGAGATTCTCGGGTTGAACGGCCGGGCTGCCCAGTTGACGGCGGATTCGCCGTTGCTCGGGGCGATTCCCGAACTCGATTCGATGGCCGTCGTCGCCGTCCTGACCTCGCTCGAAGAGCGCTTCGGCATCAGCGTTGGAGACGACGAAATCGACGGAGCCACCTTTGCCACTGTCGGTTCCCTTCTAGAATTCGTCGAAGGCCGTTTGGCCGCCTGATTCCCATGGCGGCGGAGCCGTTTTATCTCGGAGCGGGCTCCGCAAGGCGATTTTGTCTCTACCACGGCCCCGCGACCGGGGTTGCTCCCTGCGGAGCGGTCGTTTACATCCATCCTTTCGCCGAGGAAATGAACAAATCGCGGCGCATGGCCGCCCTGCAGTCGCGGGCGCTGGCTTCCGCAGGGTGGGCCGTGTTGCAGATCGATCTGGCCGGTTGTGGTGAGAGTGCGGGGGATTTTCGCGACGCCGCTTGGGATGCCTGGCTTGAAGACGTCGAACTGGCGGTCGATTGGCTCGCAGAGCGTGCCGGCTTCCGTCCCTGGCTCTGGGGGCTGCGCGGCGGTTGCCTGGTCGCGGTCGAAGCGGCCAGGAAGATCGGCGGGGGCTTCAACTTCCTCTTTTGGCAGCCCGTCCTATCGGGAAAGCAGCACCTGCAACAATTCCTTCGTTTGAAATTGGCAGGCGAACTGGTCCGCGGCGACTCGCGGGGCGCGTCGGAGGAATTGAGCCGCGCCATGGCCGCCGGGGAAATCGTCGAAGTCGCCGGATACGACCTGGCGCCGGCCTTGACCGATGGTTTGGCGGCCGCTGCCCTGACGCCGCCTGGCCGGGCCGGGCGCGTGATCTGGTTTGAAGTCTCGACCCGCGAAGGGGCCACGCTGGCGCCGGCAGCGCTCAAGCAAGCGGCGGCGTGGACGGCGGCGGGATATCGGGTCGCTACGGCGGTGACTGCAGGCCCAGGGTTCTGGCAGACGGTCGAAGTCGAAGAGGCACCGGATCTGGTCGCGGCCAGCCTGGACGCCCTCGAGGAGTCTTGCCGTGGCTGATTACCGGGAAGAGTGCCTGGGTTTCGAGTGCCAGGGGGAGCGGATCATCGGCTTGGCCGCCTTGCCTTCCGAACCCCGTGCCGTCGGGGTGCTCCTCATCGTAGGCGGGCCCCAATACCGCGTCGGCAGTCACCGGCAATTCGTCCTCCTGGCCAGGCATCTGGCTGCGGCGGGATTCCCAGCCCTGCGATTCGACGTTAGGGGGATGGGCGACAGCGAAGGCGCTCCCCGGGATTTTCGCGATCTCGACCAGGACATAAGCGCTGCGCTGGACGCCTTTTCCCGCCTATGTCCGGGTACGTCGTTCGTGCTCTGGGGACTCTGCGACGCTGCGTCGGCGGCGCTCATGTATTGGGAGCGTTCCCGCGACCCGCGGGTCATCGCGATGAGCATACTCAATCCCTGGGTTCGCTCCGAAGTGACCCAGGCGCAGACCCAGATTCGTCACTATTACGTGCGGCGCCTGCTCGACCGGGCCTTCTGGATGAAGCTTCTCGGCGGCAAGGTCAATCTCATCCGTTCAACAGGCGAATTCGCCCGCAAATTGCTCGTCGCCCGGCGCAAGGCGCCAGCATCGGATACTCGGGACCTGGACTATCAGGATCGCATGGCCTTGGCGTGGCGCCACTTTGGCGGGCCGCTACTCCTGATCTTGAGCGGCCAGGACGATACGGCCAAGGAATTCGAACTCGCTGCTGCTTCGCAAAAGAATTGGGCGGGTCTGATCGACGCAGAGAATGTCACACGCCGGGATTACCCTGAAGCCAATCACACTTTCTCGACGCGGAGAGACCGCGACGCGGTTGCGGAGGCGACGATAGATTGGTTGCGCGAGGTGGTGATCGCCAGTGCAAAAGGGGCGGCGAGGCCGCCGCCAGTCACTGTGAAATAGTGCCTTTTGTGCAACGCACACCGCGAGTAAAGTGTGCTCAGTGCTATCCGTTGGGCAAAGGCCGTATCGGCCGCCCGGGTCGAATCCGATGACCATCGGTTTCCGGCTGTTGTCTGAGAATTGGGGTGGGGAGTCAGATTTGGTCAAGGTCTTCAATCACTGGGTCGGGTTTCGCACGTTGATGCAGGTGCTGTTCGACTTCTCCTTCGTGGTCGTCGGGATCGTGCTGACAACCATGTGGGTCGACAGCGGATTGCCCGTCGATCTCCATGGAGTCGCAATCTATGCAGTCATCCTGGCGATTTGCGTGCTTACGCTGAACGCCTGGCTGGGGTTCTACCAGCGCGTTCACAGCCGCACGGTCCAGCAGACGCGAGCACGAGCAGTCCTCTCTCTCTATCTTGCGGTACCGCTGGCCTACGGGTTGTTCGTCCTCCTGCCGGCGGTTCAGATGAGCCGCGAATTTCTCCAGCTTTCCGCCATGTCGGCGGTCTTCGGCATGCTCGTCAATCGGGTCAATTCGGCCCATTCCTCGCCGACGCAGATGCTGCTGCGGCGGATCCTGGTTTTCGGCGTGGGCGCAAAGGCCCTGGCGGTTCAACGAGCCCTCGTGAAATCCGATCCCTCGGCGCTCATTGTGGGGTTTTATCCCAGTCCCACGGAAGAGGAAGTCAAGGTTCCGGTCGATATGATCCTGTCGCGGAAGGATTCGCTTTCCGATACGGCAGCCAAGCAAAACGCCGCGGAAATCGTGGTTGCGGTCACCGAACGGCGGGGCGGTGTTCTTCCTCTGCGGGAGTTGCTGGACTGTCGCCTGAATGGGATGCGGGTCTATGATCTTGCCAGCCATTTCGAGCAGACCCTCGGTCAAATCCGGCTGGATTCCCTCTACGCCGGCTGGCTCATCTTCGGCGACGGGTTCCGCCAGGATGTCTTCCGCTCGTTGGTCAAGCGGGCCTTCGACCTGGTCTGTTCGCTGATTCTGCTCATGCTCGCGGCGCCGGTCATGGTCCTGACGACGCTGTTCATTGTCCTTGAGAGCGGATTCCCGGTTTTCTATCGTCAGGAACGGGTGGGCTACAACGGTCGTTTGTTCCACGTCATCAAATTTCGCAGCATGAGAACCGACGCCGAGAAGGACGGCAAACCCCGTTGGGCGGTGGCCGGGGACGATCGCGTCACCAAGGTGGGCCGCGTGATCCGTAAACTGCGTATCGACGAATTGCCCCAGTTGATCAGCGTCCTCAAGGGAGACATGAGCCTCGTGGGCCCCCGGCCGGAGCGTCCGTTCTTCGTCGACAAACTGACCAAGGAGATTCCGTTTTACGCAGTGCGCCACAGCGTCAAGCCCGGCGTTACGGGCTGGGCTCAAGTACGTTACCATTACGGCGCGTCTGTCGAGGATTCGGCGGAAAAACTTCAATACGACCTCTATTACGTCAAGAACCACTCGCTTTTCCTTGATCTCGTCGTCTTGATGGAAACCGTAGGCGTTGTGCTGACCGCCAAGGGCGCGCAGTAATCCCGGCCTGACCGGCCTACTCCCTCACTTCTAAAGATGGACCGCAGCCTGACCACCGTCATCCTGTTGAGTTTTGGCCTTGCCGCGGTGAGCTACGGAATCCTCGCCGCGTTCCTGGCCTTCGTCGCGCGTTCGTCGGAAATGGGGCGGCGCGCCGGGGCTATGCTGGTCGCCGTGGGGCTCTCCGCACTATGGGCGGTTTTCGGGGCGGCGTTCGCCGCTACGGGCCAACCATTCTTTTGGCTGGCCGGTGCCATAGCCGATGTGCTCCGCTATGGCGGATGGTACGTCTTTCTCCTGCTCGTCTGCCGCGCTCCGAATAGAAACCCGGGGAGCGAGCGAGTCTTCGTCAAACTGGCGTTGCTCGCCGGTGCCCTGGTAGTCAGCGGCGTGCTTATCCAGCTCGCACCACCCCTCGGTTGGATAGCGGCGGAAGCGCTTCAGAGAATCCATCTGATTCACGCGGTCGGAATGATCGTCTTTTCCCTGGTCTTGCTCGAACAGCTCTTCCGCAATACCGCAGCCGATTCGCTCTGGAATATCAAGCCCTTGTGTCTGGGGTTGCTGGGCGTCTGGGTATACGACTTGTACATGTATTCCGATGCGCTCCTGTTCAATCGGCTCGATGTCGACGCGTACAGCATACGCGGCTACGTTTATGCGGCGGTAGTTCCCCTGCTCGCGGTCTCGACCAGCCGAAGCCGTGATTGGGTGGCCAAGATCCGGCTTTCCCAGAAGGCTGCGTTTCACTCGGCGAGCCTTCTTTTTGCCGGGGTTTACCTGCTCTTCATGGCGGCGGTTGGGTACTACGTCCGCTATTTCGGAGGCGAGTGGGGGCGTGCACTTCAGATTGCGCTGGTCTTCGCTGCCATCATGGTCCTGGGGGTCCTGGCGGTCTCCGGGGCGATGCGGGCAAAGCTTCGCGTCATCGTGGGCAAGCATTTCTTCCGCTACCGCTACGATTACCGCGACGAGTGGCTCAAATTCACCCACACGCTGTCCGCACAGGAATCTCCGCAGGCCATGTATCTCCAGGTCATTCGCGGTCTGGCCGACATGTTGGAGAGCCCGGCGGGGTCTCTTTGGCTCAGGGAACCCTCGCGACTCCTGTTCACCCAGTCGGCGCGCTGGAATCTTGCCGGAGTCCAGGCGGTGGAACCCGCCGATTCGTCTTTCTGTACCTTTCTGCGGGAAAGCGGCTGGGTCGTCAACCTCGAGGAATACCGGTGCTATGCCAAGCGTTACGAGGGACTCCAGCTCCCGGAGTGGATTTCCGAGATTCCCAATGCGTGGCTGGTGGTGCCCCTGGTGATCGGCGAGGACTTGATTGGCTTCGTGGTCTTGGGGAGCGCCCGGACCGCCGTCGATGTCAATTGGGAAGTAAATGATTTGCTCAAGACCGCCGGTCGCCAAGCGGCAAGTTTCCTTGCCCAGATGCAGGCGACCGAAGCCCTGCTGGAGGCGCGCAAGTTCGATGCCTTCAATCGGATGTCGGCCTTTGTCGTTCACGACCTCAAGAACATTGTCACCCAGCTGTCGCTCATGATCAGGAACGCCGAACGCCATCGCGACAACCCGGAGTTTCAGAGCGATATGCTGATGACGGTCGAGCATGCGGTCGAGCGCATGCGCCAGTTGATGTTGCAGTTGCGGGAAGGGGCCACTCCTCCGGGGACCCCGGTTGGCGTGGAGCTCGAGCCGCTGCTGCAGCGTATTCTTCGCGCCAAGCGCTCCCAGGGGCGGGAGCTCGAATTAGAAATCTCGGAGAACCTGACCACCCGTGGGCAGGAGGAACGGCTTGAGCGGGTGGTGGGACATCTGGTGCAGAATTCCCTGGACGCCACGGAAGTTCCTGGGCGCGTCTGGGTGAAGTTGCAGAAGCAGGGGGGGCTCGCCAGGATCGAGGTCGGCGACAACGGTGCGGGCATGACCCAGGAATTCATCCGGGAGCGCCTGTTCAAGCCGTTCCAGACGACCAAGCAGGCGGGCATGGGAATCGGAGCCTATGAGAGTTCCCAGTACGTCCAGGAATTGGGAGGCAAGATCCTGGTTGACAGCAAGGTGGGCGAGGGAACGACGGTGACGCTTCTCCTGCCCCTTTTCGATGTCAGTTCGCGTTCCGATTTGCGGCAGGAGGCGGCATGAAACGTCTCGCCGCTCGGAGTGCCCAGACGAGGCGCGCAGTTTGCCATGAATGCAAGCATGAAAACGGGGGTAAAGAGGAATGACCGCGGAACGAGGTAGGCCGCTCTTGATCGTCGAGGACGATCCGGCGCTCCAAAAGCAGATTCGCTGGTCTTTCGACCAATACGAAGCCCTGACCGCGGAGGATTTCGACTCGGCCATCGGCCAAGTTCGGCGGCATCAGCCTGCCGTGGTCACCATGGATCTGGGCCTGCCTCCTGATCCGGATTCCGTGTCGGAAGGGTTCCGGCTCCTGGAGCAAATCCTGTCGGTGGCTCCGGACACCAAGGTGATTGTGGTGACCGGCCAGAACGATCGGTCCAATGCGCTCAAGGCGGTCGCCATGGGGGCCTATGATTTCTTTGCCAAGCCGTTCGAGCCCGAGCTGCTTGCCCTGACCGTCGACCGCGCCTTCCGGCTCTACGATCTGCAACAGGAAAACAAGCGCCTTCAGGCAATGAGCCAGCCCGATGCCCTGTCCGGTCTCATTACGCGGGACCCGGGCATGCTGCGCATTTGCCGGACGATAGAGAAAGTGGCCGGGAGCGGGGCAACCGTCATGCTTCTTGGCGAGAGCGGGACCGGCAAGGAGGTGCTGGCACGAGGACTTCACGAAGCCTCGGCACGTCGCGGCGAGCGATTCGTCGCAATCAATTGCGCCGCCATTCCCGACAACCTGCTGGAAAGCGAATTGTTCGGCTACGAGCGGGGCGCCTTTACCGGAGCGGCCAAGACGACCTCCGGCAAGATCGAAATGGCCCATCGCGGAACGCTCATGCTGGACGAAATTGGCGATCTGCCGTATCCACTCCAGGCCAAACTTCTCCGTTTCCTACAGGAGCGAGTGATCGAGCGAGTCGGGGGGCGGCAGGAAATACCGGTCGATGTCCGGGTGGTCTGCGCCACCCATCAGGACCTGACCACGCTGATTTCCGAGGGTAAATTCCGGGAAGACCTGTATTACCGGCTGGCCGAAATCGTCATCGATATTCCGCCGCTACGCGATCGCTCCGGCGATGCGGCCTTGCTTGCCCACGCCTTGGTCAAGCGATTTTCCGCCGAGCAGAACCGCGGCACGATGACTCTCGCGGAAGATGCGGTGCGGGCGATCGAGCGGCATCGGTGGGCGGGCAATGTGCGCGAACTTGAAAACTGCATCAAGCGAGCGGTTATCATGGCAGATGGCAATGTCGTGACCGGTGCCGATATCGGGTTGCTGACGCCCTCAGATGACGAGAGCGATCTGGATTTGCGCAAGATTCGAGAAGAAGCCGAGAAGCGGGCGGTCATCTCTGCCCTGAGTCGGGCCAATGGCAACGTGGTCCGGGCGGCGGAACTCCTCGCGATCAGCCGCCCGACGCTCTATGACCTGATGCACCGCTTCGGCTTGAAATAATGCAACTGATGATTCCATTAAGGGGACGATTCATGAATAGGAAGGTAGGAACTCGGGTCATGCCGGCGCTGGCGCTGGCGATTGTGCTTGCGGCCTGCGGCGGCGAAGATCCGCAAAAGCTGCTGGGCTCAGCGAAGGAATATCTCGCCAAGCACGATACCAAGGCGGCGACCATCCAACTCAAGAATGCCCTGAAAAGCAATCCGAATCTCCCGGAAGCCCGCTACCTGCTCGGCAAGACCCTGATGCAAGAGGGTAATTTCGCGGGAGCCGAGGTTGAGTTCCGTAAGGCGCTGGAACTGAATTTCGCCAAGGATCAGGTCGTTCCGCTGCTCGCTCAATCCCTCGCTTTCCGTGGGCAGGCCAAGAAGGTGGTGGAGGAATTCGCAAACGTATCCTTGACCGATCCGGCGGCCAGTGCAGACCTCCTGACCATCGTCAGCATGTCCCACGGCGCGCTGGGCAAACCTGACCTGGCGAAGGCGGCTCTCGAAAAGGCGTTGGCGGTCCAGCCGGAGAACCCGGCGGCCTTGCTGATGTCGGCGCGGGTCAAGGCGAGCGAGAAAGACGTCGAGGGGGCGATTGCCGTGGTTGACGGGATCCTCGCCAAACATGCCAGCGACCCCGAGGCGATCAAATTCAAGGGAGACCTGCTGATGCGCAAGGGGCAGGTCAACGAGGGGCTTGAGCAGTATCGCAAGGCGATTGCCGCCAACGGAAAATTCATCCCGGCCCACATCGCCCTCACGACTTCATTGATCCATCTGGGCAAGGCCGATGAAGCGACCGCTGCACTCGGGCAATTCAAGCAGATTGCGCCCAAGCACCCCCAGATTCTCATGTTCGATGCGGAGCTGGCGTTTGCCCGCAAGGATCTCAAGCAGGCCAAGGAGTTCATCTCCCAATACCACAAGGTGGTTCAGGCCAATCCCCTGTCCAACCAATTGGCCGGAGTCGTCGAATACGGCCTGGGCAATTTCGCTCAGGCGGAGGATTACCTGGTCAAGGCTCTTGCGGATGGCGCGGAATTGCCGCTGGCCCAGCGGATGCTGATTTCTGCCTACCTCAAGATGGGACAGGGCGATAAAGCGCTTGAGACGATCAAGCCGCTCCTCCCCAAGATCGAGAACTCGCCTGCCATGCTCTCTCTTGCCGGACTGGTATTCCTGCAGCAGAAGGATTACAAGAAGTCCGAGGAGTATTTCGGCAAAGCGGCCAAGCTCGATCCGAACGACCCGGCAAAACGGACTCGGCTCGCGATGGTGCGGTTGGCCGAAGGCGATACGGGGGCGTTCGCGGACCTTGAAGCAGTCGCCGCGGACGACACCGGAACTTCGGCCGACATGGCGTTGATCGCGTCCCACTTGCGGCGCAACGAGCCGGATAAGGCCTTGAAGGCTGTTGAAGGACTCGAAAAGAAGCGTCCGAACGATGCGGCGGTCTTCACCATGCGAGGCGAAATCCTGATCGCCATGAAGAATCGGGAGGGTGCCCGGGCCGCCTTCGAGAAGGCTTTGTCGATCAAGGCATCCCACTATCCGGCGGCGGCAAAGCTTGCGGAACTCGATGTCCAAGCGGGGAAACTCGACGACGCCAAACGCCGTTTCGAATCGGTCATCGCTGCCGATCCCAAGAACGTACAAGCCTACCTGGCGCTGGCGGGCATCGTTTCCGGCAGTGGCGGCAATCTCGACGAAGTGGTAGCCCTGATCGGCAAGGCGATTGCCGCCAATCCCTCGGACGTCAAGGCGCGGGTAGCCCTGGTCGAGGCCAATCTGCGCGGCAAGGAACCCAAGAAAGCGCTGGCGGCCGCTCAGGATGCGCTGGCGGCGCTTCCCGACAGCGCGGCGCTGGTCGACGTCCTGGCCCAAGCCCAGTTTGCCGCCGGAGATCGCAATCAGGCCCTGGTGACCTACGGCAAACTCTCGGCGCTGCAACCCAAGTCCCCGCTGCCTTTCTACAAGATGGCCGAGGTCAATGCGGTTTCTAAGGATACCGAGGAAGCGATCCGCAACCTGCGCAAGGCTCTTGGGATCCAGCCGGACTTCCTGGAAGGCCAGCGGGCACTCATCGCGCTCTACCTCGGGGGCGGGCGCTTCCGGGAAGCCCAGGCGATCGCCCAGGACGTTCAGAAGCAGCGTCCCAAGGAAGCCCATGGCTACGGATTTGCCGGCGACATCGCGGCGAGCCAGAAGCAATGGCCCGAGGCGATCAAGGCCTACCGCACCGGTCTGGAACGGGTTCCCGCTGCCGAGATTCTGGCGATCAAGCTTCTGGCGGCCCTAGACGCCTCGGGCAACAAGGCCGATGCGGATCGCTTCTCGGCGTCCTGGTTGAAGGATCATCCGAAGGATGCCGCGTTCCGCTCCTTCATGGCCGAGCAGTTGGGACGGCAGCAAAATTGGGCGGGCGCCGTGCAGCAGTATCGAATCATTCTCGAACAGCAACCCAATAACCCGGCAGTCATGAACAATCTGGCTTGGGCGATGGGCAAGGCGAAGGATCCCAAGGCGCTGGAAATTGCCGAAAAAGCCAATACCCTGGCGCCTAACCAACCCGTCGTCATGGATACCTTGGCCAGCCTGCTGATGGAGAAGGGCGAAGTCGGCAGGGCAAAGGATCTGCTCAAGAAGGCGGTGGAAATCGGCAATGCCAAACCCGATATCCGACTGAATTACGCTCGCGTCCTGGTCCAGGCCGGTGATAAGGCCGAGGCCAAGGTCCAACTCGATATTCTGAGCAAACTCGGCGATGCCTATCCCGGCAAGGACGAGGTTGCGAAGCTGCTCAAACAAATCTGAAAACCTATTTTCGCTATCACCTGAGGAACGATTTATGACAACTATTGCCGTCGTCGGACTGGGATATGTTGGGCTGCCCTTGGCGGTCGAATTCGGCAAGAAGTACCGTACCCTGGGCTTCGATCTCTCTGCGGAAAAGATCGCCCACTATCGCCGCTTTGTGGATCCCACTGGCGAAGTGAGTACCGAGGATCTCAAGGCTGCTACTCAACTCGAGGTGAGTACCGATCCGGCGGTGATCCGGGAAGCGGATTTCGTCGTCGTCGCGGTGCCTACCCCGGTGGACGAAGCGCACCAACCCGATTTCAGTCCCCTGGTCGGAGCCTCGGATTTCGTGGGGCGTAACTTGAAGCGCGGTGCGACCATCGTTTTCGAGTCCACGGTCTACCCGGGAGCGACCGAAGAAATCTGCATCCCGATCATCGAGGAGAAGTCCGGCCAGAAGTGGAAGGAAGGCTTTTTCGTCGGCTATTCTCCCGAGCGGATCAACCCCGGCGATAAAGAGCGTACGGTCACCAAGATCGTCAAGGTCGTCTCGGGCGATACCCCTGAAACTCTCGACTTGGTGGCCAAGATCTACGGCGACATCATCACGGCCGGAGTCTTCAAGGCTTCGAGCATCAAGGTCGCCGAGGCGGCCAAGGTGATCGAAAATACCCAGCGCGACCTCAATATTGCCTTGATGAACGAGCTGGCGATCATTTTCGACCGCATCGGCATCGATACCCTGGAAGTCCTGCTGGCTGCCGGGACCAAATGGAATTTCCTTCCCTTCCGGCCGGGTCTGGTCGGGGGGCACTGCATCGGCGTGGACCCCTACTATCTGACCCACAAGGCGGAGATGCTCGGCTATCACCCCGAAGTCATCCTGGCCGGCCGCCGCATCAACGACGGCATGGGCAAGTTCGTCGCCGAGCAGACCATCAAGCACCTCGTGCGAAATGGCTGGAGCGTCAAGGGAACGCCGATCATCGTCCTCGGTCTGACTTTCAAGGA
>SSTA01000180.1 GCA_009469685.1 Azonexaceae bacterium
CAGAATGCCTGGTTCAGCGTCGCGGAAATGCGCATGGATTCCTTCCTGCAATCCCATCGATAGGCCCCCAAGGCCGCAATAAAAAACCCGCCAATGGCGGGTTTTTTGTTGCCGGTGGACGGGTAGGCCTAGTTTTCCAGGAGGCTGCGCAGCATCCAGGCGTTCTTTTCGTGGATCTGCATGCGCTGGGTGAGGAGATCGGCGCTGGGTTCGTCGCCAGCCTTGTCGACGACAGGGAAAACGCTGCGGGCGGTCTTGACCACGGCCTCCTGGCCTGCGACCAGCTGCTTGATCATCTCGGTTGCGCTGGGCACCCCCTCGCTTTCCTTGATCACCGTGAGCTGGGCAAATTCGCGATAGGTCCCCGGAGCAGGGAAATCGAGGGCGCGGATACGCTCGGCAATGAGGTCGAGGGCCGTCCACAACTCCGTGTATTGCTCCATGAACATCACGTGCAGCGTGTTGAACATAGGGCCCTTCACGTTCCAGTGGAAGTTGTGGGTCTTCAGGTACAGGGTGTAGGAATCCGCCAACAGGCGGGAAAGGCCTGCGGCGATCTTTTCCCGGTCTTTCTTGCTGATGCCGATATCCACGATGCGCTCCTTGGGTTCAGTGACTCATGGCCTCGAATTTTGCGCCTGCCCCGGCGGGCTGTCGAATTGAACCGCGCTACGAGGGCGATAGTCGCCGTCAATGAAAAAAGCGGGGAAAACCCCGCTTTTTCTGGTTGAATCGCCGCGCTACTTGCCGCCGCCCTGCAACTGCTTGAGCAAGTCGGCGTTGGCATCCCCGCCGCCCGCCGGGGCGGGGGATTCGGCGGGCTTTGCTTCCCCACCCTGGAGTTGCTTGAGCAGGTCCTGGTTGTTGTCGGCGGGCTTGCCTTCGCCGCCGCCGGACTCGCCGCGCATCAGAGACTCCAGATCCGAGCCGTCGTGGGGCTGATTCTGCTCGATCTGCGTCTGCGCCACCGGGTCGCCGTAGCTGACGATGTTCGGGAAGATGATGATGATGGCCACCATGATGATCTGGATACAGACGAAGGGGATGGCGCCCCAGTAGATGTCCGACGTCTTGATCGAGGAGGGCGCCACCGAGCGCAGGTAGAAGAGGGCGAAGCCGAAGGGCGGATGCATGAACGAGGTCTGCATGTTGACGCCGAGCAGGACGCCGAACCAGATCAGGTCGATGCCCAGCTTCTCGGCAACCGGGCCGAGCAGGGGCACGATGATGAAGGAGAGCTCGAAGAAATCGAGGAAGAACGCCAGCAGGAAGACCAGCACGTTCACCACGATCAGGAAACCCAATTGCCCGCCCGGCAGGCCGAGGAGCAGGTGTTCGACCCAGAGGTCGCCGTTCACGCCCCGGAAGACCAGGCCGAAGACCGTGGAACCGACCAGGATGAAGACCACGAAGGAAGTCAGCTTGCCGGTGGTTTCCATGGCCTGCTTGAGCAGCTTGGTGGTCAGGCGGCGGCGGGCGATGGCCAGGATCAGGGCGCCGGTTGCGCCCATGGCGCCGCCTTCCGTGGGCGTCGCGACGCCCAGGAAGATGGTGCCGAGGACGAGAAAGATGAGGACCAGAGGGGGCACCAGAGTGGTGACGACGCGCAACAACAGCTTGCCGCCCCGCAGCGTCCGGGCTTCCGGCGGCAGAGCCGGACAGGCGTTGGGCTTGATGAGGCTGAGGATCAGCACGTAGCCGACGTAAAGGCCCGTGAGGACGAGGCCGGGAACGAAGGCGCCTTCGTACATGTCGCCCACCGATTTGCCCAACTGGTCGGCCATGATGATCAGCACCAGGGAGGGCGGGATGATCTGGGCCAGGGTGCCGGACGCGGCGATGACGCCGCTGGCCAGGCGCTTGTCGTAGCCGTAGCGCAGCATGATGGGCAGGGAGATCAAGCCCATGGAAATGACCGAGGCCGCCACGACCCCGGTGGTCGCTGCGAGCAACGCGCCGACGAAGATCACCGCGTAGGCCAGGCCTCCGCGCAGGGGGCCGAAGAGCTGGCCTATGGTGTCGAGCAGATCCTCGGCCATTCCCGATCGTTCGAGGACAAGCCCCATGAAGGTGAAGAAGGGGATGGCCAGTAGGGTGTCGTTGGCCATGATGCCGAAAATCCGTTCCGGCAGTGCCTGGAACAGGACCGGCTGCAGAAGGCCGAAATGGATGCCCAGGAGCCCGAAGACGATACCGTTGGCAGCCAGGGAAAAGGCCACCGGGTAGCCGAAAAGGAGGAAGATGACCAGGGCGCCGAACATCAGCGGCGCCATGTTGGCGATGACCCATTCCATTATTGCTTCTCCTTGGCGAGCCTGGCGATTTCGGCCGCCAATTCCTCTTCGGCGGTGGGGCCCTTATGTTTGGTGTTCGGGTCGTCGATCAGGCCGGCCAGGAAGGCGAAGCGCTTGATCAGCTCGGAGATGCCCTGCAGGGCGAGAAAGGTGAAGCCGATCGGGAGCAGCACTTTCACCGGCCAGCGGATGAGTCCGCCCGCATTGGCCGAATACTCCTGGATGTGGTAGGACTCGGCGACCAGGGGCAGCGACAGCCACAACACCAGGATGACCATGGGCAGCAGGAAGAACAGGGTGCCGACGATGTCGATGACCGCCTGACCCCGGGGCGAGAGCTTGCCGGCCAGGACGTCGATGCGGACGTGCTCGTTCTTCTGCAGGGTGTAGGCCGAGCAGAGGAGAAAGACGGCGGCGAAGAGGTACCACTGGATTTCCAAGAATCCGTTCGAACTGTAGTTGAAGACGAAGCGAACGCTGGCGTTGGCTGCGCTGATCAGCGTCATGACCAGCACCAGCCAGAAGGCGGCGCGGCCGACGAAGGCTGTCAGTGCGTCTATGCCCTGGGACAGCTTGAGAAGAGGGGTCACGGTTGTCCTCCTAAGGTTGTTAAAATGCCGGCCTTTTCGGCGTTTTGCCCCATCATGGGGGATTGCCGGCAAAATCGGGCGCTGTACGCCACTCCTCGCTAATGTAACCCTAAGACTGCGTCCGGAACATGCTGGAAATCCCTACCACACGCCCTACCCGTCTGTGCCTGGTGCGCCATGGCGAAACCGAGTGGAACGCCGAGCGGCGCATCCAGGGGCAGATCGACATCGGGCTCAACCCAGGTGGGCTGCGTCAGGCCGAGGCGGCGGGCCGCTGGCTGCAACGGGCGGGACTTGTCGCCCTCTATAGCAGCGACTTGCAGCGGGCTTGGCATACCGCCTGCGCGATAGGCGCGGCCACGGGGCTCGACCCCATTGCCATGCCGGCGCTGCGCGAGCGGCGCTACGGCATCTTCGAGGGGCTGACCTACGCTGAGCTGGCGGCAAGCCATCCGGCCGGGTATGCGGCCTTCGAGGCCCGGGACCCGGACTACGACTTTGAATCCGGCGAGAGCCTCAAGGCGATGTATGCCCGGGTGACGGGCTGCCTGCAAGCCCTGGCGGCGTCCCATCCCGGCATGGCCATCGGGCTGGTGCTGCACGGCGGCGTTCTCGACATCGTCAATCGATTCGTCCGCGGAACGCCGCTGGAGGCCCCGCGGGACTTCCTCATCCCCAATGCCGGAATCAACTGGATCGCCTGGGATGGCCGTCGCTGGGCCATCGAGGCCTGGGGCGAGACGCGCCATCTCGAACCCGGCGCCCTGGACGAGCTGCCGACGTGATAAAATCCTCGCCCTTTTCAATGGCTTGAGGCATTCCCCATGTTTTCCGCGAAAGACACCCTGGCGAAGATCGACCCCGAACTCTGGAAGGCCGTTGAGGCCGAGAACAAGCGCCAGGAAGACCACATCGAACTGATCGCCTCGGAAAACTACGTGAGCCGCGCCGTTCTGGAAGCGCAAGGCTCGCAGCTCACCAACAAATATGCCGAAGGCTATCCGGGCAAGCGCTACTACGGCGGATGCGAATATGTGGATGTCGCCGAGCAGCTGGCCATCGACCGCCTGAAGAAGCTCTTCGGTGCCGATGCCGCCAACGTTCAGCCCAATTCCGGCTCGCAAGCCAACCAGGCGGTCCTGATGGCCTTCGCCAAGCCCGGCGACACCATCATGGGAATGAGTCTGGCCGAAGGCGGTCACCTGACCCACGGCATGCCGCTCAACATGTCCGGCAAGTGGTTCAAGGTGGTGTCCTACGGTCTCGACGAGAACGAAGCCATCGACTACGACAAGATGGAGGCCCTGGCCCGCGAGCACAAGCCGCGCATCATCTGCGCCGGTGCCTCCGCCTACGCGCTGCGCATCGATTTCGAGCGCTTCGCCAAGGTGGCCAAGGAAATCGGGGCCATCTTCTGGGTGGACATGGCCCACTACGCCGGCCTCATTGCCGCCGGTTACTACCCGAATCCCGTGCCCCACGCCGACGTGGTCACCTCCACCACCCACAAGACCCTGCGCGGTCCCCGCGGCGGCATCATCCTGATGAAGGCCGAGCACGAGAAGGCGATCAATTCCGCCATCTTCCCCGGCCTCCAAGGCGGGCCGCTGATGCATGTCATCGCCGCCAAGGCCGTGGCCTTCAAGGAAGCGGCAACGCCGGGGTTCCGGCAGTATCAGGAGCAGGTCATCGCCAACGCCCGCGTCATGGCCCGCGTGCTGTCCGAGGAAAGAGGACTGCGCATCGTTTCGGGCCGCACCGAGAGCCATGTCTTCCTGGTTGATCTGCGGCCCAAGAACATCACCGGCAAAGATGCCGAAGCCGCGCTGGGCCG
>SSTA01000181.1 GCA_009469685.1 Azonexaceae bacterium
ATCGTCATCGCCTGCGCCGGAGTTTCCGTCGGGACCCTGACCGAATGTGCCGAAGACTTGTCCGTTTTTCGGCGGGTCATGGACACCAACGTCTTCGGCATGGCAGCCACCTTTGCCCCATTCATCCCCGCCATGCAGGCCGCCGGCGGCGGGCGGCGACGGCTGGTGGGCATCGCTTCGGTGTCCGGAATCCGCGGACTGCCCGGCGCAGAAGCCTATTCTGCCTCCAAGGCGGCCGCCATCGCCTATCTGGAAAGCCTGCGCCTGGAAATGCGCCCTTACGGTATTCCCGTGGTGACCATCACGCCGGGATACATCGCCACCCCGATGACGGCTGTCAATCCCTATCCCATGCCCTTCCTGCTCGCTGCGGACGAGGCTGCCCGCCGCTTTGCGCGGGCCATTGAGCGGGGCGTGAGCTATACCGTGATCCCCTGGCAGATGGGCTTGGTCGCCAAAGGCCTGCGGCTGATGCCGAATTGGCTTTACGATCGCCTGTTCACCAATGCGCCGAGGAAACCACGGGGATTGGTAAAATAGCGGCAATGCTTCAAATCACCGTTAACGGCGAGCTTCGCCGCTTTTCTTCGCCTCTCACCGTCGCCACCCTGACCGCAAGCCTGGGTCTCGCCGGCAAACGCATCGCCGTCGAAAAGAACGGCGAGATCGTCCCCAGGAGCCAGCACGAAGCCACTCCCCTCGCCGAGGGCGACTGCCTGGAGATCGTCGTCGCCGTCGGCGGCGGATGAACGCTTCCGAGCTGTTAGGATGCAGTACCTGATTCGGCCGAACACGACCGGGCTTTGCCGCAGAATCCTAGATCCCACGACCTGAATCCACAATCCCGACCGATCCACTCATGGCCCCACTCACTATCGCCGGCACTCCCTATGCCTCCCGCCTCCTGGTAGGGACAGGCAAGTACAAGGATTTCGCCGAGACTCGCGCCGCCATCGATGCTTCCGGCGCCGCCATCGTCACCGTCGCCATCCGCCGAACCAATATTGGCCAGGATCCTTCCCAGCCCAATCTGCTGGAGGCCCTGCCGCCCTCGCAATTCACCATCCTGCCCAACACCGCCGGCTGCTATACCGCCGACGACGCCGTGCGCACCCTGCGGCTGGCCCGGGAACTGCTGGATGGCCATCCCTTGTGCAAGCTGGAAGTGCTGGGCGACCCCAAGAGCCTTTTCCCCAACATGCCGGAAACCCTGAAGGCCGCCGAAACCCTGGTCAAGGAGGGCTTTCACGTGATGGTCTACTGCTCCGACGACCCCATCCAGGCGAAGATGCTGGAGGAGATCGGTTGCGTCGCCGTGATGCCGCTCGCTTCCCTGATCGGCTCCGGCATGGGCATCCTCAACCCCTGGAACCTGCGCCTCATCATCGACGCCGCCAAGGTGCCCATCATCGTGGATGCCGGCGTCGGCACGGCATCGGATGCCGCCATCGCCATGGAGTTGGGCTGCGACGGGGTGCTCATGAACACTGCCATCGCCCACGCCAAAGACCCGGTGCTCATGGCCAGCGCCATGAAGAAGGGCGTCGAGGCCGGCCGCGAGGCCTTCCTCGCCGGGCGCATGCCGCGCAAGCTCTATTCGGCCGACCCCTCCTCGCCGACCAGCGGACTCATCGGCTCGTGAGCGAGGGCGTCTACACCGACGGCCGGGCCGGCGAAGACCATGGCCACATCAGGAGCTTCGTGCGCCGGGCGGGTCGCATGTCGGAAGCCCAGGAGCGCTATTACGCCGAGATGATGCCCATGATCGGCATCGCCTATGCTGCCGCGGCCCTCGACCTGTCTGCCGTCTTTGGCCGTCCGGCCCCCAAGATTCTCGAAATCGGCTTCGGCATGGGCGAGACCACGGCCAGGATCGCCGCTGCCTGTCCGGACCGGGACTACCTCGGCATCGAAGTGCACGTACCCGGCGTCGGCGCCCTATGCAAGCTCGTCGCCACCCAAGGCTTAAGCAACCTGCGCATCTGCCAGCACGACGCCGTCGAAGTGGTGCGCGACATGCTGCCGGAAAGCTGTCTGGACGGCATCCACGTCTTTTTCCCCGACCCCTGGCACAAGAAGCGCCATAACAAGCGCCGCCTCATCCAGCCGCCCTTCGTGGCCCTCCTGGCATCGCGGCTGAAGCCCGGTGGCTACTTCCACTGCGCGACGGACTGGGAGGAATACGGCGCCCAGATGCTGGAAGTGCTCTCCGGCGAAGCGACCCTGGCCAACACGGCGGAAGGCTTTGCGCCGCGCCCGGATTACCGACCTCTGACCAAGTTCGAGAACCGCGGATTGCGGCTAGGCCACGGCGTCTGGGACGTGATCTTCAAGAAGCGTTGAGGAGTCTGCCATGATCGTCCTGAATGCCCACCGCACCACCGCCATCGTCATCCGCCACGACGGCAGCAATGTCCGTCTGGTACCCATGAAGTCGGGACGCCTGACGGTGACCCGCACCACCCGGGCCAAGTTCGACGCCGAGTGGCGGCAGGTCGACTACCCCCTCGACCAGGCCCTGGCCTCCTTCCTCGACCACGCCCACCAGCAGGGCGCCACCGCCGAGGCCCTGAAGGGCCTGGAAACACTGGCCCAGCGAGACCGCTGGGTCGTCAACAACCTTTTCTAAGAATCCCGACCATGTGGTTCAAGAACCTGCAGCTTTATCGTCTGCCGGTGCCCTGGGGCATCGATCTCGCCAAACTCGAAGAACAACTGGCCCGCGGGCCCTTCAAGCGCTGTGCCAGCCACGAAGCCATGAGCCGGGGCTGGGTCTCGCCGCGGGGTGATGGGGCCCTGGTCCATGCCATCAATCGCCAGTGGCTGATCGCCCTGCGGGTCGAGCAGCGTCTGCTCCCTGCGTCCGTCATCAACGACGAGGTCAGGGACAGGGCCGCAGCCCTCGAAGTCCAGCAGGGCTACTCGCCGGGCCGCAAGCAATTGCGCGAGTTGAAGGAGCGCGTTACCGAGGAACTGATGCCTCGGGCCTTCACCAAGCGCCGCACCACCCACGTCTGGATCGACCCCCAGGCAGGCTGGTTCTGCGTCGATGCCGGCAGTCCGGCCAAGGCCGAGGAAGTCATCGAGCACCTGCGCTGGTCCCTGGACGAATTTCCGCTACAGCTGCTTCGCACCCAGGTTTCGCCCATGTCCGCCATGGCTGACTGGCTCGCGGCGGGCGAGGCCCCGGCCGGCTTCTCCATCGATCGCGACTGTGAGTTGAAGTCCGTGGGCGAGGAAAAGGCTGCGGTGCGCTACGTGCGCCACTCCCTGGAAGGCGACGAAATCAAATCCCACCTCGCCGGCGGCAAGCAACCCACCCGGCTGGCGCTCACCTGGAGCGACCGCATTTCCTTCGTCATCACCGAGAAGCTGGAAATCAAGCGCCTGGCCTTCCTCGACCTGCTCAAGGAAGAGGCCGAGCAGAGCGTGGAAAATGCAGACGAACAATTCGATGCCGATCTTGCCCTGATGACCGGCGAGCTTTCCCGATTCCTGCCCGATCTGGTGCAGACCCTGGGGGGCGAGAAACAGGAAGAAAAATGAAGCCCCCGGGGGACCCCTGTCCCTGCGGGAGCAGCCGCCCCTATGCCGCGTGCTGCGGCCTATGCCATGCAGGCGCCCCGGCAGCCACCGCCGAAGCCCTCATGCGTTCCCGCTACAGCGCCTACGTCAAGGGCCTGACCGATTATCTCCTGGCAACCTGGCATCCCGACACCCGGCCGGCTACGCTCGATCTAGCCCCCGAGCAGGCCACCCGATGGCTCGGGCTGGAGGTGCGGCGGCACGATATTCAGGATGCGGACCATGCCACAGTTGAATTCGTCGCCCGCTACCGGATCGCCGGGCGGGGTCACCGGCTCCGGGAGACGAGCCGATTTTCGAAGATCGCCGGAGTCTGGCTCTACGTCGACGGTGACATCGCGGGTTGATCCGCCTGGGCTGCCTCGGCATCTTTACCGCACATCGCGGACTCCGTAGAATCCTGGAATACGAAGTTTGCTGCGCTGCACCGCGTGCTGACGAGCAATCGCTTCCTTTTCCTGCTCACCCTGCCTCAACTCGGAATCCAGATCATGCAGACTTTCGTCGAGCGCCGCGCCGGCTCCGACCGGCGCCATGCCAATCTTGGCCCTCCCACCGGACTCGTGGATCGGCGTCATATCCTGCAGCGCCGTATCCTCAATCTCGGCGGCAATTCAGTGAAGGACTGGGTCGCCTCGGGATCCGGGTTCGTCTGGGGCAAGCCTCGCCACCGGGGTTGATAAGGTCGGCGCCGCCCGCCAAACGGGCAATTGGCCTTTGCTTTTCTTCTCGTACGCCCGGAAGGGGCGATCAAAAGGAGTTTTGAATGGACGCAATTTGGCTGTGGGCGGGACGCCTTGCCGGATTTCTGGGCTTGGCGCTTTGTCTTTTCTCTGCCTCGGGACGTCTGGGCGGCTATTTCTGGCTGATCGGCTTCCAGACCGGCACCCTGCTGCTCACCGGAACCGCTTCGATGGTGGCCGGCTGCTTTTTTCTCCTGCTGCACCTGGCGAGCACTGGTCGGCAGGCGGGGCTGTAAGTCTCCGTAACCTGGATCAGCCGAGGTCCAGGAAGCGCTCCAACAGAATATTCAGATAGCGGCGACCGCGAGGGGTCGGGACCACCCGATCGGCGGAGAGGGTCAACAGGCCTTCGTCCGCTGCCGCCCGCAAGCGCGGCAGTAGAGCTGCAACCCGCGTCGCGGTCCGCGATTCGAAAAGTGCGAGCGGGAATCCGTCGGCCAGACGCAGGGCATTCATCAGAAACTCGAAGGGCAGGGCGCT
The DNA here is from genome assembly GCA_009469685.1 of Azonexaceae bacterium. The sequence continues at coordinate 4,809 of SSTA01000181.1, forward strand.
CGCAGCCACGGTCGATTCCTCCTGGATCGGCGTTCCGCTGGCGACATGGGCGAGATAGGCATCCGGATGCTTCCAGCGCATTTGGCGCAGGACTCGGTCGTGGAGAGTGAGTTTCGAGTGGGCTCCGGCTCCGATGCCCAGATAGTCGCCGAAGTGCCAGTAATTGAGGTTGTGGCGGCAGGGATGGCGGGGCTGCGCGTAGGCCGAGGTCTCGTAATGGACATAGCCGGCCCCCACCAAGCGGGATTCGATGGCCTCTTCCATGTCGGCGCACGTGTCGCCGTCGGGCAGCCCCGCCGGGGGCTGCGCGGCGAAGCGGGTATTGGGCTCCAGGGTCAGCTGGTAGCAGGAAAGATGCGGGGGAGCGAAGCCCAGGGCGAACTCCAGGTCGGCAAGAGCGCCGGCAACCTCCTGGCCGGGCAAGCCATACATCAGATCCAGGTTGAAGGTCGCGAAATGGCGGGCAGCCACCTCGGCGGCTGCCCGTGCCTCGGCTGCACCGTGGATACGTCCCAGAACTCTGAGCGCCTCGTCGTCAAAGCTTTGAGTGCCAAGCGAGACGCGATTGATCCCCGCCTCCCGGAATTCGGCGAAGCGGCCCGTCTCCACGGTACCGGGGTTGGCTTCCAGGGTGATTTCGGCATCGGGCTGGATGGGCAGGCGCATGCGCAGGTCTGCCAGCAGGCGCTCCACCCCGGCCGGACTCAAGAGGCTGGGGGTGCCGCCACCGAAGAAGAGACTGACGACGGGCCGCCCCCAGACCAGAGGAAGGGCAGCCTCGACATCGGCCACCAGGGCGGCAAGGTAGGCAGCTTCCGGAATTTCGCCCCGCAACTCGTGGGAATTGAAATCGCAGTAGGGGCATTTGCGTACGCACCACGGCACGTGGATGTAGAGCGCGAGCGGCGGCGAAACGCGGAATTCCAGGTTACCGACCTCCGCAGCGGGAGCGGGCGCAATGGGGATGACGCGAGACATCAGGAAGACGGGGCGAGCCTTTGTACCAGTTGGGCCATGGCCCGAGCCCGATGGGAAATACGATTCTTTTCTTCGGCATCCAGCTCGGCCATGGTCTTGCCTAGCTCGGGAATCCAGAACAGGGGATCGTAGCCGAAGCCCCCGCTTCCCCGCAGGGCGGCAAGCATGTGTCCGTGGCACTCGCCTTCGGCGATGATGGGTCGAGGATCGTCGGCCGCACGGAGCAGGACGAGGACGCAGGCAAAATGGGCACCGCGCTGGGCCATGTCGGGATAGCGCGCCAGGTCGGCCAGCAGTCTTTCATTGTTGCGGGCGTCCGACTTCGGTTCTCCGGCATAGCGGGCCGAGATCACGCCGGGGGCGCCGCCGAGGGCGTCGACGCATAAGCCGGAATCGTCTGCCAGGGCGGGCAAACCCGTGGCCCGCGCCGCGTGGCGCGCTTTCTCCAGGGCATTCTCGACAAAAGTGCAGTGGGGCTCGTCGGCCTCGGCCACACCCAACGCTTCCTGCGGGACGATCTCGATTCCGAGCGGGGCCAGGAGAGTCTGGAGTTCGTTAACCTTCTTCCGATTGTTGGAGGCGAGGCACAGGCGCTTCATGAGACGAGCGCCGTTTCCTGCGCGGCGATCAGGCGCCGGATGCCAGCTTCGGCGAGGTCCACGAGGGCGTTCATCTGGGTTCGGGTGAAAGGCTCGCCCTCCGCGGTACCCTGGATTTCCACCAGACCGCCGGCACCCGTCATGACGACGTTCATGTCGGTGTCGCAGGCCGAATCCTCGGGATAGTCGAGATCGAGGACGGGCGCCCCCTTGAAGAGGCCGACCGATACCGCGGCGACGTGATCCCGGACCGGATTGGCGGCCAGCTTGCCGGCCCTGACCAAGCCATCGCAAGCGTCGAACAAGGCGACCCAGGCGCCGGTGATCGACGCGCAGCGGGTCCCACCATCGGCCTGGAGCACGTCGCAGTCGAGCGTGATCTGGCGCTCGCCCAGGGCCTGGAGGTCCACGACGGCCCGCAGACTGCGGCCGATCAGGCGCTGAATTTCCTGGGTCCGGCCGCTCTGCTTGCCCTTGGCCGCTTCGCGCGGACTCCGGGTATGGGTCGAACGGGGCAGCATGCCGTACTCGGCCGTCACCCAGCCGCTGCCCTTGCCGCGCAGAAATGAGGGGACCGATTCTTCGACACTCGCGGTGCACAGTACCCGGGTTTCGCCCATTTCGATGAGCACCGATCCTTCGGCGTGACAGGTAAAACGGCGGGTAAGCCGGAGGGGACGGAGCTCGTCCGGTTGACGCTGACTGGGACGCATGGAAAGCCCTATTTCTTGGGGGTGTATTTGTCGATGGCCAAGCGGATTTCTTCGATAGCCTGCTCGATTTCGTCTTCCGAGAGGTCGGTTTTTGCGCTCGGGTTGCGGCCGAATTCGTCGAGGCGGGTCGTCACCTGGTCCATGGTCATGGCCTGGGTCGAGACCGAGGATTCGGAAGGCTCGACGTAGGATTCCTCCCAGCGCACGGCTACCATGGAGAGGTTGTCACCCTGGGTGCCGCCCTTGACTTCCGCCTGGGCCATGACCATGGGAGCCGCCTGGAGCAGGTTGGCGCCCTTGAGGGTCACCGCCATGGACTCTCCGGAAGTCACTCCCCACAGTCCATCGGAACAGACCAGAATGATGTCGCCGTCCTCGAGGGGGGTCTTGCGGGAAAATTCGATCTCCGGCGCCTGACCGCCCCCCAGGCAACTGTAGATTTTGTTGCGCTCCGGATGCACCGCGGCCTGGGCTTCGCTGATCACCCCTTCCTCCATCAGCAGCCGGACTCGCGAATGATCCTTGGTCTGGGCGACCACCTTGCCGCGGCGCATGAGGAAGAGCCGTGAATCTCCCGCGTGAGCCCAGTAGGCCAGGCTGTCCTGGATCAGGCAGGCAACGCAGGTGGTGCGGGGCGAATCGTTGAGCCGGTGTTTGGCCGAATAATCCAGGATGGCGTGATGGGCGTTGGTCATTCCTTTCTGAAGGAAGCGGAAGGGGTCGCCCACACCCGGATGGGCCTCCTGCTGAAAGCTGTCGGTGAGGGTCTGCACGGCAATCTGAGCAGCAATCTCACCGTAAAAGTGCCCCCCCATCCCATCGGCCACCACCATCAGCAGGGCGTCGCGGGAATAGCAGTAGGCGACACGGTCCTCGTTGTTGGCGCGCCCGCCTTGACGCGACTCCTGATAAATCGTGAATCTCATTTTTTGGCTGCTCCCTTGATCTTGCCGACCACGCGGTTGATCCATCCAGGAGGCTTCTTCTCGGTCGGCGGGGTGATCGCTTCGACCAGAGCCTTCTGAAGAGCGAAAACGCTCTGCGGCCGGTAGAGGTGGTTGAGATTAAGACACCAATCGATGATTTCCAGCAGCCGGTCCGAGTACTGGCCATCCCAGCGCACCATCGCCGGGGTGAGCGAGTCCTTCTTGATGCGGTCGTCGGCCGCCTGCGGCGCGCAACCGGCAAGACAGGCATACATGGACGCGCCGACACTGTAGATATCGCTCCAGGGACCGAGGTCGTTACGCGACCCGTAGTGTTCCGGGGACGCGAAACCCGGGGTGTACATGGGTTTGAGCATGGGCTGATCCGAGGCCAAGGTCTGACGGGCAGCGCCAAAGTCGATCAGAACCGGCGCATTGTCGGTTCGCATGTAGACATTCGAGGGCTTGATGTCCAGATGAAGCAGCTTGTTGGAATGGACTTCCCGCAGACCATTGAGCATGCGGGTGAAAAGCCCTCGCATAAAGCGTTCGGAAATATGGCCCTGATGCTTCTGGATGAATTCCTGCAGGGTTCGCCCATGCTCATATTCCATGACCATATAGACGGTATCGTTGGCGCGGAAGAAATTGAGCACTCGAATTACATTGGGATGGGAAAGGCGGGCCAAAGCCCGTCCTTCCTCGAAAAAGCATTTCATCCCGTAGCGGAAGGCGGCCTGGTGATCGGGTGCGATCTGGGGTTTGATCTCGCCTTCGCCGCGCAGAGCCAGACTGTTGGGCAGGTATTCCTTGATGGCGACCTGACGCCCCTCCAGATCCTGAGCGAGATAGACAATCGAAAACCCGCCCAGGGAAAGCTGGCGCTCGATGGTGTATTCCTCAAGTTGGAACCCGTTCGGAAGAGCGTGGTTGGCTTGTTGAGCCATCAATGTCCCGGTTATGATGCATTTTTCCAGCCATTTTCGGTTCTCGGGCCTGACCTGTAAAGCCGAGATTCCCTGATACCATGATCTTCAGTATGACCGGCTATGCGGTAAAAACCCGCGACGTCGAGCGAGGCACGCTGCAACTCGAGCTCAAGAGCGTCAATTCCCGCTTCCTCGACCTCCATTTCCGCACCGCCGACGAACTCCGCTTTGTCGAGATTCCCCTGCGGGAGCTCTTCGTCAGCCGGCTTGCCCGGGGCAAAGTCGAATGCCGCCTGGCCTACAACGGCACCGCCGGTCGTGTCGACCAGATGGTCCTGCGCGGCGACCTGGTCGCCACCCTCGCCAATCTGGACCGCCAGGTCCGCACCGCCCTGCCCGACGCGCCCCCCCTCGGCGTGAATGACATCCTGCGCTGGCCCGGGATCTTCGGCGACCAGACAGTCGATTTCCCCGCCATGGCGCCGGCGGTGCTGGAACTCGCGGAAGCGGTCCTGGGTGATTTCGCCGCCACCCGTGCCCGGGAGGGAGCCAAGCTGGCCACCATGATCGCCGACCGGGTCGCCCGTATGCGGGAAATCGTCGCCTCCGTCGGCCCGCGCATCCCCGAGGCCCAGGCGCTCTTCACCGATAAACTCCGCCAGCGTTTGCAGGAGGCTCTGGGAAACAGCAGCGAAGAGCGCATCCTCCAGGAAGTGGCGGTCTTCGCCACCCGAATCGACGTGGCCGAGGAACTGTCGCGCCTGGTGGCCCACCTGGACGAAGTGGATCGCATTCTCAAGGAAGGCGGAGCCTGCGGGAAGCGCCTCGACTTCCTCATGCAGGAACTCAACCGGGAAGCCAATACCCTGGGGTCGAAGTCGGCGGTCACCGAGGTTTCCCAGGCATCGATGGAACTCAAGCTGCTCATCGAGCAGATGCGCGAGCAGATCCA
>SSTA01000182.1 GCA_009469685.1 Azonexaceae bacterium
CCAGGCTGGGAGGTATACAGCGCTTGGGCGGCCTCGGAAACATTGAGGCCCCGCCGCTGGATCTCCACGAGGTAACGCAACTGTTGGAGTTTCATGGCAAGACGGGAATCGGGAGAATGGGGCCGGAACGCCGCAAAGACTAGAACGCCCGACGCGGCGACGAGCCAGCGTGGCTTAATAACTATTAGCTATTTCAATCTAACCCAATATTCTTTTTATTTCAAATGCCCCGCTGCTAGGATGCGAAACGATCCCTTTTGCGGCACCCCATGGACATTCTCTACTCCCTTTCCGGTTTTGCAGTCGGCGTCATCGTCGGACTCACCGGCGTTGGCGGCGGCTCTCTGATGACCCCCCTGCTGGTGCTGCTGTTCGGCGTCCACCCTGCAACGGCCGTGGGGACCGATCTCCTCTACGCCGCCGTCACCAAGTCCGGTGGAACCATTGCCCACGGAAGCAAGGGCCATGTGGAATGGGCGATCACCGGTCGGCTCGCGTTAGGCAGCATTCCTGCCGCAGCCATCACCATCTGGGTCCTGTCCAACTTGCCTCAAGGCACCAATGCCATCGGTGCCATCGTATCCAACGGCCTGGGCTTCGCCCTGCTGCTCACCGCCTGCGCCATCCTCTTCGGACGCCGTCTCAGGGATTACGCCGCAAGCCACGAGGAATCGGCCTTCCGCAAGTGCTGTATGGGAGGCGTCACCGTCCTGGTGGGCGCCATTCTCGGCGTGCTGGTCACCGTTTCCTCAGTCGGGGCCGGCGCCCTGGGCGTCGCCGCCCTCTATTTCCTCTATCCCAAACTTTCTCCGGTACGCATTGTCGGATCGGATGTGGCCCACGCCGTACCCCTCACTTTGGTGGCCGGCCTCGGTCACTGGATGCTGGGCGGTGTCGATTGGGCACTGCTCGGCAGCCTCCTGATCGGCTCTCTGCCCGGAATCTGGATCGGTACCCACGTTTCGGCCAAGGTTCCCGAGCATATTCTTCGCAAATTGCTGGCCTCCATGCTCATTCTCATCGGTGGCAAGCTGGTTTTCGCCTGACCGTTCCCCAACGGAGTTTCCATGTACCAATACGACGATATCGACCGCCAGTTCCTGCAAGAGCGCGTCGCCCAGTTCCGGGACCAAGTGCGCCGCTGGAAGTCCGGCGAGCTGACCAATGACGAATTCCGCCCCCTGCGCTTGCAGAACGGGCTCTACGTCCAGCGCCATGCGCCCATGTTCCGCATCGCGGTTCCCTACGGCATGCTCTCCAGTGCCCAATTGCGCAAGCTGGCCTTCATCGCCCGCACCTACGACAAGGGCTACGGCCACTTCACGACCCGCCACAACATGCAGTTCAATTGGCCGAAGATCGAGGATTGCCCGGACATCCTCGCCCATCTGGCCGATGTCGAGATGCACGCCATCCAGACCTCCGGCAACGATATCCGCAATATCAGCACCGACCAGTTCGCTGGCGTGGCTGCCGACGAGATCATCGATCCGCGCCCCTACGCGGAAATCATCCGCCAGTGGAGCACTTTCCACCCGGAATTCGCCTACCTCCCGCGCAAGTTCAAGATCGCCATTTCCGGCAGCGAACAGGATCGCGCCCTGACCTGGTTCCACGATATCGGCCTCCATCTGCAGAAAAAGGATGGCGAGGTCGGCTTTCGCGTCATCGCGGGTGGCGGACTGGGCCGTACCCCCATCCGCGGCGAAGTCGTGCGGGAATTCCTGCCCTGGCAGCACATCCTCAGCTATTGCGAGTGCATTCTGCGCGTCTACAACCGTTTCGGCCGCCGCGACAACCCCTTCAAGGCCCGCATCAAGATTCTGGTGCAGGCGCTCGGAATCGAGGAATTCCGCCGTCAGGTGGATGAGGAATGGTCGTTCCGCAAGGATGGCCCCGACACCCTCACCCAGGCCGAATTCGACCGCATCGCCGCTCACTTCGTACCCCCCGCCTACGACACCCTGCCCGCCGACGACCTCGGTCTGGAACAGCACAAGCACGAAAACCAGGCTTTCGCCCGCTGGGTCGAGCGCTGCGTCCATCCCCACCGGGTGGCCGGCTACGCCGCCGTCACCCTGTCGCTCAAGAAGCATGGCCAGAATCCCGGCGATATCACCGCCGATCAGATGGACACCATCGCCGACCTGGCCGACCGCTACAGCTTCGGCGAGGCCCGCGTCTCCCACGAACAGAACGTGGTTCTGGGCGACGTCAGGAAGTCGGACCTC
>SSTA01000183.1 GCA_009469685.1 Azonexaceae bacterium
AGAGGTTGGCATCAAGCGCGTAGCCGGCAGCAGATGCACGGCCAGCCAGCCCAGGATAGGCGATGAGGGCATTGCCTGCTGCCTGCCAAAAGCCTTCCGGAAGTACCAGGACATCCGGAGACGCCACCCCCGGCGCGTCCACCAACTCAACGTCGCCTTCTATCCGCCGGAAGGCTCCCCAATACACTTCCTCCATGCGCGCATCCAGGAGGGCCAGCACTGCGTCTCCCCCAGCCCGCCAAGCGAGGGCATCGAGGCTGCCCACAGCCACCAAGGGAACTCCAGCGCCCACGGCAAGACCCTGAGCGGCACCGCAGGCGACCCGCAGACCCGTGAACGCACCGGGGCCACTGCCAAAGGCAATGGCATCGAGATCGGGCAGCACAGCGCCTGCCTCTTGCAGCAGTTCCCGCACCAAGGGCAGGAGGGTTTCGCTATGCGGCCGGCCGCTTGGGCAATTTCGCACCAAGACGCGACCGTCGAGCCAAAGTGCGCACGAACCCATCTCGGTCGAAGTTTCCAGGGCCAATAGTTTCATCGGCCGCCATTGTACCGGACGCCCCTCCAGCACCCTATTCGGGCAATCCGAGGAGGAAAACGAGGGAATCGAGGAGCGGCCCGGGTTTCGAAATCGCCCCGAACCAGCGATCGTAAATCTCGAACAATTCACCGGTACGATAGATGCGAGCCAGCTCGGTATCGACCGCCAGGCGGAAATCGGGATCGTCGCGCCGCATCATCAGCGCATAGGGCTCGTATGAGAACATCTCGCTCCCCACTTGCCAGGAATCCTGCTTGCCGGCCGCAAGCACGAGGCCCGCCAAGAGCCCACGATCGGAAGCGTAGGCATCAATCTTGCCCTCGTTCAGCAGCTTCAGACCGTCGGCGTGATCCTTGACCAGGACAAGTTCGGTGGCAAATAGACCTCTTTCCATCGCCGATTTGAGCGTACGCTCGGTAGTCGTCTCTGCGGCAACCCCGGTACGGCGCCCCTTAAGGTCCGCCAGCGAAGCAATCCCAGACGCCTTGCCCGCGATATAGCTACCCCCGTCGGCAAAAGTCAGCAAACTGAAATCGACCTCCTTGCGGCGGCTCAGAGTCGCCGTCGTCGATCCGCACTCCAGATCGATGACGCCTTTCTTGAGCAGCTTGACCCGGGTTCCCGGCTCCACGCGTACCCATTTGATCTCCAGCTTAGCTAGCTTCAGGCGGTCCTGGATCGCCCGCGCCACCTTGGTGCACAGCTCGACGGAGTAGCCTATCGGTTGCCCGCCCTCTCCCACGTAGGAAAAGGGGACCGACGCCTCGCGATAGCCCATGGCGATGGATTTGCGGGCCTTGATCCGCTGCAGGGTATCTGCCGAAGCTGCGGGAACGGCAAGCGCGATCGCGGCCGCGGCGGCCGCCAGGAAGCGTAGTCTGAACATCTTATCCCCCGAGGAATTGGCGAACTGCTACGGTGCCACAAGGTCTCGACCAGAGCAATCCCGCTGTCCTACCCCGCCCCGAGACCCTCCCATCAGCCGACGATCAGTACCAGCCGCCACGCCTTCCGCGCCCGCGCTGATCCCTCATTTCCTCCCGCAAACGATACCGCTCTTCCTGGGAGATGGGGGTCGCCGGGCGAGGCTGGCGGGCGGATTCGATATTTTCCGGTGGGTTCCGTCGCCATTCCTCGCGCATCTGCTCACGCATCTGCTCACGCTGCTCCCGCGGCAGCCGGGCCAACTCGATAAGCTCCCTCGGTAGCAAACGACTTGGCCGCTCTCGCAGTTCCTGGATGAGTACATTGAGTTGCACCGCGCGGGTATCGTCGGGAATGTCTGCGCGCGCGCCTACGGCTCCGGCAGCCATTAGCGCGACCAGCATCCATTTCGCTCGCTTCGCTTTTCCGATCATTCTCGACTCCTTGGCCAATTCCTCCGGCCTCAGGCGCATTGTCTCCCACCGCGCCCCGCACTATGTCCGAAAGCAGGACGCGAAGTGTAACGACCTGTTGCAGGGACCGGGCTGGCGAAAAGCTTGTTACCATTGACTGGCAATCTCCCAGTCGTTCTTTCCGTCGCCGCCATTATTCTAGTTGCCATGACCGAACGCCAATATCGCATTCTCGTCGTCGATGACGACATCCGCCTGCGGGATCTGCTCTCCCGCTATCTCGGCGAACAAGGATTCGAAGTACGGGCTGTCGCGGACGCGCCTCAGATGGACCGCGCCCGCACGCGGGAACACTTCGATTTGATCGTCCTCGACCTCATGCTCCCCGGCGAAGACGGCTTGACCATCTGCCGCCGGCTTCGGGGCACCGGCGACGGGACTCCCATCGTCATGCTGACCGCCAAGGGCGAGGACATCGACCGCATCGTGGGTCTGGAGATGGGCGCCGACGATTACCTGCCTAAGCCGTTCAATCCTCGAGAACTGTTGGCGCGTATCCACGCCGTCCTCCGCCGGCAGGGCAGTACACCGCCCGGAGCGCCAGAGGTCGAGGCAGAAACCATCGCTTTCGGTCAGGTGGAAGTGGATATGGCCGCCCGTACCCTGAAGCGTGGCGAAGAGACCCTCGCGCTGACCACCGGCGAATTTGCCGTCCTTAAGGTGCTCCTCCAGCATCCCCGGGAGCCTCTCTCGCGGGATAAGTTGATGACCCTGGCCCGGGGGCGCGAACAAGGCCCCTTCGATCGGGCCATCGACGTCCAGATTTCCCGCCTGCGGAAGCTGGTCGAACTCGATCCTGCCCAGCCCCGCTACATTCAAACCGTTTGGGGATTCGGTTACGTCTTCGTCCCGGATGGCAAACACAGGGACTGAAGTCCCCGCCCTCGCGCGATGAAGCTTCCCGGATCGCTGCTCGCGCGCACGTTCTTTCTGATCGCCGCCCTCGTCCTTCTGACCACGGCAGCGTGGCTGGGACTCTTCGAACGGGCCGAAGCCGAACCCCGGGCAAGGGAAACCGCACACCTCGCCTCGAGTACCGTTAACCTGATCCGGGCCGCCCTGCTCGCGTCTGCTCCCGAGCGGCGCCCGGACCTCTTCGTCGAACTGATGACCCGAGAGGGAATTCGCCTGCTGCCCGCCGAACCGGGTGACCAGCTGGAGCCGCTCCCCGACGACCGCTTCATCGCCTTGGTCAGGGAACGCATCGAAGCCTTGCTGGGCAGCCACACCCGGCTATCCCTGGCAGTCAACGAAGTACCGGGCTTCTGGGTCAGTTTCCGACTGGAAGACGAGGACGAAGAAGAGTACTGGCTCATCCTTCCCCAAGAGCGGGCCCTCCGGACCTTCGGCTGGCACTGGCTGGTCTGGGGACTGGTCGCCCTGGCACTGGCGCTGGGAGTTGCCTGGTACATGGCCTCACGCATCACCAAGCCGTTGAAGGCACTTGGAACAGCGGCGTCCGCAGTGGGGCGCGGACTGACTCCGGAGGTCCTTCCGGAAAGCGGAGCCGACGAGTTGCGCCATCTGGCCGCAGCCTTCAATCGCATGGCTGCCGACCTGGCCCGCCACGACCGTGACCGGGCCGAAGTCCTCGCCGGTATCTCCCACGATCTGCGCACCCCGCTCACCCGCCTGCGCCTGGAAGCCGAATTGAGCATCGCCTCGGAGACGGCAAGAGATGCCGTTTCCGCCGACATCGACCAGATGGAGGCCGTCATCGCCCAGTTCATGGACTATGCCCGCGGCGACGGCGGCGAGGTTCCGGTTCCCTTGCATCTGGATGCCCTCCTGGCGGACGTGATCGGCAGACAGCGGGCGCTAGGCCGCGAGCTCGGTGGCAAGATCGAAAATCTGCCTCCCTGCATCGGCCGGCCACGGGCACTCAGCCGGGCCGTGACCAATCTCATCGACAATGCATACAAGTACGGAGCTGCGCCGGTGGACGTCTATGCCCGCCGGGAAGGCAGGCGATTGGTCGTCGAGGTCGCCGACCGGGGCGAAGGCATCCCACCGGACGAGGCGGAGGGACTCAAACGCCCCTTCGCACGCCGCGACAGCGCCCGCAGCAATGCCACCGGCACCGGGCTCGGACTCGCCATCGTGGAGCGCACGGTACGGCTACACGGCGGCAGTCTTGAACTGCTTCCCCGCGAAGGCGGCGGACTGCTGGCCCGAGTCAGCCTGGATTTGGCAGAGGCCAGCGGCCAATGATTTCGTAATCCGCCCCGCGAGATGACAATTTCGAACGGACCAGTACGAATTCCCGACAGTCCCAACGGATGGGCACCATCTCCGGGAGCTTTGCCGGCGGCTCCGGCATCCTGCGCGCCAAGGTGACGTGAGGTACAAAGCGGCGGCCGGCGTTGGAGAGCGAGAAACCGGCGGCGGCCAGTCCTTTGTGCAAGTGATCGACCAGTTCCAGGAGCGCGGGAGGCGCTGCTCCTCCCGCCCACAGGATGCGATTGTGCCGCCAGTAGCCGAGGCAAGCGACGGTCCAAGTAAAACCCTCGATATCCGCCGCTCCGGCAATCCGGTCAAGTTCCGCGAGTCGGTCACCGCACACGTCGCCGAGAAAGGCGAGGGTCAGATGGAGGGTTTCCGGACGGCTGACGCGCCCCCCCTGGACCCGGGAGACCGCCTGGCCCAAGGCGTAAACGACGGAGGCGTCGGGCCACAATGCAAAAAACAGGCGCTGGCCGGCCTCCGGCACCGACTTAGGAGGCATGCCATCACCCGGCATGCTCCACCAGCACGACGGCCTGGGCCTCGATGGCTTCACCGCGGCCCAAGTAGCCGAGGGTTTCGTTGGTCTTGGCTTTCACATTGACCGCCTCGGGCGTAAGCCCCAGGTCCGCCGCGATCGTGGCGACCATGGCCGGGACGTAGGCCGCCAGTTTGGGCGCCTGGGCGATGACAGTGG